>JBDTJC010000137.1:0-40257 GCA_039936055.1 Polyangiaceae bacterium
CCAACCTGCCGCCCTCCATCAACTCGGGGGATGCGCTGTTCCGCGCCGCCCTGAAGCACAAGGTAATCACCGTCCCCGGGCACTTCTTCGACGTGGACCCCGGCCAGCGCCGCGGCAGTCGCGCTTCTCGCTTCCTGCACCACGCGCGCTTCTCCTTCGGCCCGAGCGAGGCAACGATCGAGGACGCGCTCGCGCGGCTCGGACAAGTCATCCGCGAAGCGCAGGGCTGAGCCCTTGCTCGCGCGCAGCGTCTTCTGCGCGAGCAGTGCCGCGGGCAGCAAACTCGAAACGCGGCATTCCAATTTCGGAACGCCGCGGCGTCTCGCTTGCTTCAGAACGAGACGCGCGGCAACACGCTGATCCGGTAAATTGCTGGGCATTTGCCGTATTTTCAGAATCCGGCGTCCGCAGCAGACGGTTGGCACACGCCCTGCAGTAGAGGAGTTTGCCTGGCGACGCCCGGGCGCTCCCCTCCGCCTGAAGATCGCGTCGCCGGCCCCTACTACCCAGCGGGCTCGGAGTGCCCCCCCTCACTCCGAGCCGCTGTCTTACTACCCAACGACTCGGAGTGCCCCCTCGCTCCGGGTTGTTGTCCTACTACCCAGCGGCTCCGAGTCCCCCCTCACTCGGAGTCGTTGTCCTACTACCCAGCGACTCGGAGTGCCCCCCCTCGCTCCGAGCCGCTGTCCTACCCAACGACTCGGAGTGCCCCCTCGCTCCGGGTTGTTGTCCTACTACCCAGCGGCTCCGAGTCCCCCCTCACTCGGAGCCGCTGTTCCTATTTTGTTCGCGACCCGCGAGCTGACGCTCAGCCGTTGACCAGCGTGCCGTTCTGATAGTCCTCGAACGCCTGCTCCAGTTCGGCCTGCGTGTTCATCACGAACGGGCCACGGCGAGCCACCGGTTCACCGATTTTCTGACCGGCAACGAGCAACAAGCGCGCGCCGTTCGCACTGCGCGTCGTCAGCACGGTGCCGGGGTTGAAGACGGCAATCTGACCCGCGGCCACCGGATTCAACGCGGCACCGAGCTCCGCGTTGCCCTCGAGCACGTAAGCGAACAGGGCGTGATCATGTGGTAGCTCGTGCTCGAAGCGACCACCGGGCGGCAAGCGTACGTCCAGCAGCGTGGGCTGCACACTGATGCCATCCACCGGCCCGCGCTCAGCGCCCAGCGAGCCGGCGACCAGGCGCACCGGCGCTCCCGCCACGCTCAACTCCGGAATTCGATCAGGCGCCACGTTCTGATAGCGCGGCTTCATCAGCTTTTGCGCGGCCGGCAGATTCACCCACAGCTGCAAGCCCCAAAAAACGCTGCCATCCGGATTCGGCATCTCCGAATGCACGATGCCGTGCCCAGCCGTCATCCACTGCGCGCTGCCCGCCGCCAGCTGCCCACCCTGCCCCAAGCTGTCCTTGTGCTGCATGAAGCCGCTGATCATGTACGTCACCGTCTCGAACCCGCGATGCGGATGCGTCGGGAACCCCAACACGTAGTCCTCGACGCGATCACTATGGATCTCGTCGAGCAACAAGAACGGATCCAGCAACGACAACTCCCGCGTGCCGATGCTGCGCCGCAGCCGCACGCCCGCGCCCTCCATCGTCGGCGTTGCGGCCATCACGAAGGCCACGCTGCGCACATCGCGCGCCGCCACTACCGCAGGCGGGGCCGCACTCGACACACCCTCCGCCGAACGACACCCGCCCAACGCCGCCGCCGGCAACAACAGCGAGGAGCGCAGCAGGTCACGGCGCGAACGGGGTGAAGTCAACGAACGCATCGATGCCGAGCCTAGCAGGGCGAAGACACCGATTCGATGTCCCCCGCCAAGTCCCACAGCAAGTTCATGCCTTTTTCGGCCATGAAGATGCGCCATGACGGCCCACTCATCGGGCCGCCGCGACTCACCAGCCCCTTCGCGTCCAACCCGCTCATCGCGCGCGAGACTGCCATGCGATTGAGCCCCAGGTAGTCCGCCACGTCACCCTGGCTGACCGCGTCCCCGGTCGTCGCAATCAGCGCTGCTGTCGCATCCAAAATCAGCCATTGCCTAAAACCAAGGCCCGATCTGACGAGCGCTCGCTCGACTCGACGCCGCCAACTCCAGGCCGTCAGCCACCGCCGCTGCTGACACTGAGTATTGGCTCTACCCTCCCCGAACGGCACCAAGCCCGATCCCCACCCCCAACGCGACCGCACGTCCCCGCCCACCGCGGTCCTCGGCGAACCGTGCAACCCCGAATGTGGCAAGCGCGACGCGGAGTGGGTGCCCCCGTCGTTGCTATCGGGGTCAGGCACGGGTTCGCACGGCACTTTAAAAGTAACGGTGGTTACTTTCATGCTCCGCCCACCTGGAGCCCGAAACGAAAAACCCGGCAGGTCGTAGCGCCAGCGTCCCCGTGAATCGCGATGAAAGTAACATCTGTGACATTCATGGGGAGCTAATCGGGCACGCTCGGCGGCGTTTGAGCTCAAAGCGTCGCCACCCGTGAGTTTCGTGTGCGCGCACCCGCGCACCCGCGCACCCGCGCACCCGCGCACCCGCGCACCCGCGCACCCGCGCACCCGCGCACCCGCGCGGCTGTGCCGTCGCTTGACCGCGAGGGTTTAGTGAGCGCCTGCGGCGCCTGCGCCGCCGGGCTTGGGGCGCTTGATGAAGAAGACCAGGATCAGACAGACGAGGAAGAGCACGGTGACGCGGGCGAAGCCTTCATTGAAGCTGAGGATGAGGGCTTGGACGCGGACTTTGAACTCGAGGACCGACTCCGGCACTAGATCGGACATGAACGTTTGCTGCCCGAGTGAGCCGCGGATGGCGGCAATGCGCTCTTGGACCAGCGGGTTTTCCGGGTAGAGGGCTTCACGCAAGTAGGAAGCATGGATCTTGCTGCCGCGGTCGACGAGCAGGCCCATCCAGGCGGTGCCGATGGATCCGCCGAGCTCGCGCGTGAGGTTGAATAGGCCGGTGGCGTTGCCGCGGATTTCGTTCGGTAGGTCGGAGAGCGCCAGCATGCTGATCGGGATGAAGATGAAGCCCATCGAGACCGAGCGTACGAATTGAGGCTTCGTGAGATCCCAGAAGCCGGCTTGATCCGTGAGGTGCGCGTTGAGCCACAGGCTGAGTGAGGTGCCCAGGATGCCGAACACGAGCATGCGCCGCGGGTCAACGCGCGTGACGAGGCGCCCGATGATGGGCATGACGATGATCTGAATCAGGCCGGCCACGAGGAAAACCTTGCCGATGTCGAGCGCGGCGTAGTGCATCACGACGCCGCAATACAGAGCGAACAAGAAATTGCCCGCGAACAGCACGAGCCCCAGCAGGAAGTTGATCGCTGTGCTCGCGGAGTAGCTGGAGTTGCGAAAAACCCGCAAATCCACGATCGGAAACGGCGTTTCCAGCTCGTGCACGAGAAACGTACTTAGGCAGATCACGGCGATGCCGATCAGCACCATGATGGGCGTCGTATCCCAACCGTCGCGGTTGCCCTCCTCCAGCACGTATTGAAGCGACGCCATACCAACTGCCAAGAGCACGATGCCGACGACGTCGATCGGATTCTTGGCTGGCTTGAAGCCCGGCTCCTCGACGACGCGCATGCACATCACTGCAACGATGATGCCGAGCGGCACGTTGACCAAGAACACCCAGTGCCAGTTGAACCACTCGATCAGGTAGCCGCCGATGGTTGGCCCCAGCAGCGGCCCGGTAACAGCCCCCAAGCCGAACAACGCTGACGCGGTGCCGTGCTCTTTGCGTGGGTAACGCGCGAACAAGATGGCCTGCGCGCTCGGGATGATCGCGCCACCACCGAGACCCTGCAGGGCGCGGAACATGACGAGTGACGTCAGATTCCAAGAACAACCGCACAGCGCGCTGGCCACCGTGAACAGCACAATCGAGCCCGCAAAGTAACGGCGGTAGCCAAAACGACGCTGAAACCAGCCCGTCATCGGGATAACGACGATGTTCGCCATCATGTACCCCGTCGATACCCAGCCGATTTGATCGATGGGCGTCGCGAAGCTGGCGCGGATGTCGTTCAAGGCGACGTTCACGATCGTGATGTCGATCAACGCCATGAGCGCCGCCATCATCACGACGAAGGTGATCGCGCCTTTCGAACCCGTAACCGAGCCGTCCACGATCAGCCTCCGTCAGTGTGAACGGTGACGAACGCGCTGAGTCCCGGGCGCAGCACGATGTCCGACGGCTTGTCGTCGATGCGAATCAACACCGGCACGCGCTGCACGACCTTGGTGAAATTACCCGAAGCGTTATCGGGGGGCAGCAGCGCAAAGCGCGAGCCGGTGCCTCCAGAGAAACTGTCCAAATGACCGTTGAGCGTGTGCCCAGAGAAGGCGTCCAGCGTGACCTGCGCCGGTTGCCCGACGCGCAGGCTGCCGATTTGGTCTTCCTTGAAGTTCGCGATCACCCAGGAGTCATCGAGCTCCGTGAGCGCGAGCAGCGGCCTCGCGGGATCGACGAGCTGCCCCGGTTCCACGCTGCGACGCGAGACCACGCCGCGCGTCGGCGCGCGCACCTTCATATACGAGAGGTTGAGATCCGCCTGCTCGAGAGCGGCCTTCGCCTGATCGACGCGCGCGTTAGCCACAGCCACCTGTGCTTGCGCGACCTGCACCTGATCCGGGCCGGTTTGTGCTGCAGCCAAGCGCCCCTGCGCGCTCTCGATGCTGCCGCCCGCGTTGACCAAACCGACACTCGCGGCGTTGAGGCGCGCCTTGGCTTGGTCGACCGCGGCGTTCGCTTGGTCGTTCTCCGCGGTGCGACGATCCAGCTCCGCCTGCGCCACCGCGCCGTCACTGTTCAGCTTTTGTGCGCGGCCGAGATCCATCTGGGTCAACGCGGCGCGCGACGAGGCGGCGACGAGATCCGCCCTCGCCTGATCGATTTGCGCTTTGGAGCTTCCGGACATCGCGAACGCCTGCGTCACGCCGCCTTTGGCTTGGCGCAGGCCTGCATCTACGGTGTGCTCGGCGAGCAAGAGCTGCGCGTTCGACGCCGCCAGCGTCGCCTCGGAAGATTCGAGATCCGCCTTCGCCGCGTGCTCACGCGCCGTTGCGTCGCGGTCGTCGAGCTCGATCAGCACGTCACCCATGTTGACGGCTTGGTTGTCCTTCACGAGCACGTGCAGCACCTGCCCGGGAACGCGCGGCGCGACGTTCGCGACGTGGCTCTCGACAAATGCGTCGTCGGTGGTTTCCTTGCCGCGACCGTGGAGGTACAGTCCTCCACCAATCAGGGCGGCCGCTCCGACCAAGACCGGAAACACGATCTTGGCTTTGGAGCGCTTGGCGGGAGCGGCCTTTTCGGGTGCGGCTTGGGAAGGCGGAGCGTTGGGGTCGTCGGTAGCTTGCAAGGTGGCGGAGGATACGGCGGCACTGGCCATGAAAAACCTACTTAGAAATTCGGGGAGTCTACTCTTTCGAGCCGTTCGTCAGCCTGAACTAGACCCCCGTAAACGAACACGTTATCCGTAAGGGCGAACAATGCAGGACCTGAACGAAATCGCGATTTTTGCGCGCGTCGTGCGGGAGCAAAGCTTCACCAAGGCCGCCCGGGCCCTGGGGCTCCCGAAGTCTACGGTCAGTGAGCGTGTCTCCCGGTTAGAGGAGCGCCTCGGGGTGCGCCTCCTGGAGCGCACCACCCGCCATGTCCGCCCGACGGCCGCAGGCGCGGCCTACTACGAGCGCGCGGCCCGCGTGGTAGCGGAAATCGAAGAAGCCAACGCGGCAATCACGGATATCCACCGCTCTCCGAAGGGCTTGTTGCGCGTCGGCTCACCGTTGTTGTTCGGGCACGCTTTCCTCGGTGACTTCGTAGCTGAGTTCTTGGTCTCGTACCCCGAAGTAGAAGTCGAGCTGATCGTCGCCGATCGCCGCTTCGACGTAGTTGAAGAAGGGCTGGACCTCGCAGTGCACGTGCTCGGGCCGATCGAAGGCTCGTTGGTCGCGCGCAAGATTGGCACCGCGGAGCGTATGTGCGTCGCGAGCCCCGCGTACCTCGCGCGACACGAGCCGCCCAAAGTACCGAAAGATCTGCTCAAGCATTCGTGCATCGTGTCCAGCAACGATCGCCGCGCCACGTGGGTGTTCAGCAAAGACGGGCGCTCCGAGTCGATCGCAATTCAGGGCCGTTACTCGGTAAATTCGGTGCAGTTGGTGCTCAGCGCGGCGCTCCGCGGCGCTGGCGTCAGCGTGCTGCCCGCGTTCTTTTGCGCCGAAGCCGTGCGCGCAGGCCATTTGGCGCCCGTGTTGGAAGATTGGTCAGCTGGGCACTCGGAAATCCACGTGGTGTATCCCGGAAGCCGTCATCTCTCCGCGCGCGTGCGTTTGTTCGTGGACGCGCTGATCGATCGCTTCACCGGTTTGCCACCTTGGCTGCTCGGTGCGGATGGTCGCGCATTCGTGATCGAGGAAACGCGCCCGCTCAGCCGTGCGAACCAGGGCCGGAGTGGCGAACGTCCCGACCCTGGACCATGAACACGACCATCTCCGCGATGTTGGTCGCGTGATCCGCCAGCCGCTCCAGGGATTTGCCGATTGAGAGCAAGCGCGTGGATTCGAAGACCACGGTCGGGTTGCTCATCATGCGCGGCAATAGCTCTGGGTAGAGCTGGGCGTAGTACGCATCCACTTCCTTGTCGCGCTCGATGACCTGATTGGCTTTGACGGCGTCGCCCGCGACGAATGCATCCAGCGCGTCGTGCACCATGGCCTGCGCGACGTCAGCGATGCGCGGGATGGGGTCGTGCGGGCTCTCCGCGCGATCCGACCCGAGCTCGGCAACGCGCTCGCAGATGTTCACGCCCAAGTCCCCGATGCGCTCGAGGTCTGTGACCAGCTTCAGGGTGGTGGTGATGAAGCGCAAGTCGGACGCCACCGGCTGCCTGCGCGCCAAGATCTGAATCGCCAACTCGTCGATGTCGAGTTCGAGGCGATCGATCACCGTGTCTAGCTCTATCGTGCTCTGAGCCAACGTCACGCTGCGTTCCTTGTACGACCGCATGGCCAACGTGAGCACTTCCTCCACGTGCGCACCCATGAGCAGTACGCGGTCGCGCAATAGCTCGAGCTCTCCCTCGTATTCTCGATCCGTGTGACGGCGATCCATGACCATTCCCCTCAGCCAAAGCGACCCGTGATGTAGTCCTCGGTGCGTTGCTCCTTGGGGCGCGTGAAGATCACGTCCGTGCGGTCGTGCTCGATCAGCTTCCCGAGGTAGAAAAACGCCGTAAAATTCGCGACGCGCGCCGCCTGCTGCATGTTGTGGGTCACGATCACGATCGTGTACGACGTGCGGAGCTCGTGGATCAGCTCTTCCACGTGCGCCGTAGCGATGGGATCGAGCGCGGAGCACGGCTCATCCATCAAGATGACTTCGGGCTCGAGCGCCAATGAGCGCGCAATGCACAGCCGTTGTTGCTGTCCGCCGGAGAGCCCTGTCCCGGCGCGACCCAAGATGTCTTTGACTTCATCCCACAGCGCCACGCGGCGCAGCATGTTTTCGACCACGGCGTCCGGGTCATCCGGGCGTTCGCCGTTCAGGCGCAAGCCGGCGAGCACGTTGTCGCGAACGGACATGGTGGGGAACGGGTTCGGCTTCTGAAACACCATGCCGACGCGGCGACGCACACGCACTGCGTCTACGTCACCGTGATAGATGTCTTGTTTGTCGAGCAGCACCTGACCCGTCGCGCGCGCGCCCGGCACGACCTCGTGCATGCGGTTCAAGCAGCGCAAGAACGTGGACTTGCCGCAGCCGGATGGACCGATGACCGCAGTGACCTGCTTCTCGGCAATCTGCAGGCTG
This sequence comes from Polyangiaceae bacterium, assembly GCA_039936055.1. Lineage (GTDB taxonomy): Bacteria > Myxococcota_A > Polyangia > Polyangiales > Polyangiaceae > PMG-095. The sequence goes on from JBDTJC010000137.1 coordinate 7,838, forward strand.
ATGCCCTTCAGTACCTCGGCTTGGCCGAAGTAGGCGCGCAGACCCTCGGTGCGCATCTTGGGCACTAAGCTGCCGACGGAGACTTCGTCCCAGCGCGCCTTGCTCGGTTCTTCTGCGCCGGAGGCGTCGGACCGCGACTTTTTCATCCTGGAACTGGTGAGCGAAGGCGCTCTGCTGGTCATCGGGCACCGACTCGGCTGCGCACCAGCAGGCGTGCGCTGACGTTGAGGAGCAGAACGAAAAGCAGCAGCACCAAGGCTGCGGCCCACGCTTGACGGTGCCACTCCTCGTAGGGGGACACCGCGTAGGTGTAGATATTCACGGGCAGCGAGGCAGTCGGTTCGTTTAGGCCACTGCTCCAGAACCGGTTGTTGAACGCGGTGAACAAGAGCGGCGCCGTTTCGCCGGCAACGCGCGAAACGGCGAGCATCACGCCCGTGGCGATACCGGGCGCAGCCGTGCGCAGCATCACACGCAGGGTGACGCGCCACTTGGGTAGTCCCAAGCCGAGTGCGGCTTCACGCAGTGATTCCGGCACCAACCGCAATAGCTCTTCCGTGGTGCGCGTCACGATCGGGAGCATCAAGACGGCCAGCGCGATGCCACCGGCCAAGGCCGAGAATTGCTTGGTCTGCAGTACGACCACCGAGTACACGAAGATGCCGACGGTGATCGAGGGCACGCCGGACATCACGTCCGCACTGAAGCGCACCAATTTGCCGAAGCGGGAGTGGCCGAACTCAGCCAAGTACACACCCGCCAAAACACCCGGCGGAATGCCGATGGCACAAGCCAGAAACACGAGCTTGAGCGTGCCCACGATGGCGTTGGCCATGCCGCCACCGGACTCACCGACGGGCCTCGGCAGCTCGGTAAAAAAGTCCAGATTGATGCCGCCGAGGCCGCGCGCGGTGACGTAATAGAGCACGCTGACCAGCGGGGTAAGCGCTACCAGCGCTGCGCCAACGCACGCTGAACGCACGCAAATATCGGTGATTTTACGGCGACCGTAGGTCCCGCCGAGCATCACAGCCTCCCGCCTTCCGGCAGGCGCCCCACGCGCCAAACCAACAGCCGCGCGACGATGTTGAGCAGCACGGTCACGACGAACAAGAGCAGCCCCACCTCTGCCAGTGAGGACAGATACAGCGTGCCGGTCGCCTCCGTGAACTCGTTCGCGATCACGCTCGCCATCGTGTAGGAAGGCGCGAACAGCGATGCGCTGATTTCGGCGCGATTGCCGATCACCATCGTGATCGCCATCGTTTCGCCGAGTGCGCGGCCCAAGCCGAGAATGATCGCACCCACCAAGCCGGAACGCGCAAACGGCAGCACCGCGACACGAACGGCCTCCCAGGGCGTTGCACCGAGGCCGAGGGCTCCCTCGCGGAGTGCGCTCGGCACCGCGCGCAGCACCTCACGACTCACCGACGAGATCGTCGGGGTGATCATGATGGCCAGAATCATGCCGCCGGCGAGCAGACCGAAGCCGTGCTGCGGACCCTGAAAAAACGGCAAAAATCCCAGATATTTAGCGAGGACCGGTTCCACGCTCTCGCGAAGCCAAGGGGTCAACGCGAAGATCCCCCATAGGCCGTAGACCACGCTGGGCACCGCCGCCAAGAGCTCCACCAAAAAACCAACGGGGCCACGCAACCAGGCAGGTGCGAGTTCAGACAAGAAGATGGCGACGCCCAAAGAGATGGGCACAGCGAACGCCAACGCGAGCATTGACGAGGCGAGGGTCCCGTAAATGAAGGGCAGCGCGCCGTAGATATCGCGAACCGGATCCCAGACGCTCGACACCACGAAGAGCAAGCCGAAGTGCTTGATCGATTCCCAAGACCCGGAAACCATGGCCAGGGCCAAGGCGACCAGTGCGACGACCACGATGCCTGCAACGGCTGCAGTCGTGCGCCGAAACACGAAGTCCCCCCAGTTCAGCTCGCGGCCGAAGCGCGTGAGCATGCGCGAACGACCGCGAACCAGGGCAACGGCGTGACTTGCGGACATCTCGAATCAGGACCCGGAAAGCAGCTTCTTGTCGCCGGAACGTAGCTCTTTGAGCCGTGCTTCGAGCTTGGTCAGGACCTTGGCCGGAATGGGCGCGTAGTCGAGATCCTTAGAGAACTGCTGGCCGTCATGCAGGCCCCACCACACGTACTTGGCCAGCGCTTCACCTTTGACCGGGTCCTTGGCGTTCTCGTACACGAGCAAGTAGCTGTAGCTGGTGATCGGGTAAGCCGCGTCACCATCGGCGTTGGAGAGCGAGACGAACAGCTCGTCCGGCATTTCCACTGAATCCGCCGCGGCAGACATGGCTTCGATGCTCGGCGCGACGAATTTGCCGGCCTTGTTCTTCAGCTCGGCCATGGGCAGCTTGTTCTGCGAGGCGTAGGCGCGCTCAACGTAGCCGATGCTGTAGGGCGTGGCTTTGACCTGACCGGTGACGCCCTCGTTCCCCTTTTGACCGAGCCCGGTCGGCCAATTCACGCTCTTGCCGGCACCGATATTGTCTTTCCACTCAGCGCTGACTTTCGACAAATAGTCCGTGAAAACCGCGGAAGTTCCGCTGCCGTCCGTGCGGTAGATGACCGAGATCTGGTTCGCCGGCAGCTTCGCGTCCGGGTTATCCGCTTTGATCTTCGGGTCGTTCCACTTCTTGATCTTGCCGGCGTAGATATCGACCAAGACTTCCGGGGCGAGCTTCAGCGTGCCCTTCAGCTCCGGGACGTTATACGCTACGACGACCGCGCCAATCGTCGCGGGGATGTGCAGCAGCTTGCCCGGCGCCTGCCTGGCTTCGTCCGCTTTCATCGGTGCGTCAGTGGCGCCGAAGTCCACCGTGCCCGCGACAATTTGCCGAATGCCACCGCCCGAACCGATCGACTGGTAGTTGATCTTCACGTTCGGGTTGAGCTTGTTGTACTCGGAAATCCACTTCGAATAGAGCGGGAACGGGAAGGTTGCACCGGCACCGTTCAGGCTGATCGCCTCGTCCTTCTTAGGAGCTTCGGCGGCCGCGGCACCCGACGCGGCGGGCGCTTCGGTGGGCTGGTTGCCCTTGCAAGCGGCCAAGGTCAGCAGCAACGCGGCGAGTAGTTTTCTACGTGCAAACATTGGAGTTTCTCCTACCAGGGCAGGCGTTGCCGTGCGCTACGCCCCGGCAACAGGTGTGTGACAGTTCCGTGGCGTAGTTAGTCACGAGGCTCGCGAATTCGTAAAAGCCACCAATCGAGTCACCGACTCAGCGCATCGGAGAACTAGGAAATGCAGAATTTCCATATACTTACTTGAGGGGCCTCGTGGTATCCAGCGCCCGAGGGTGGGGACAGCCGTCTCCACGAAGTTCACGGGAACGCCGCGAAACCGTCACAAGCGAAGCGCTAGCTGCGGCCCCGAAAGGAACTGTTTGGCATGAAATTCCCCGTTCTACTTCTGGCACCGAGCCTCACGTTTTTCGCTTTCAACGCACTCGCGCAGGACGTCGCGGCAACCGCGCCGGCCACCCCTGCGGATGCAGCACTTCCGACGGCAATGTTGCCCCCGGCAGCGCCTGCCGCTGCTCCCGCCTTGCCGCCCGCGGCGGGCCCCATGGCTCCGCCAGACTTGGTGGCTCCACTGCCGCCGCCCCCGAGCAGCTCCGCAGTCGGCGACGACAGCAACCCGATGGCGGGTTGGCACAGCGACGTGTTTTACCTGCGCGATAGCAGCGACAACTTCCGCCTGTACATGCAGGGCCGCGCGCAAGTCGACTTTTACAGCTATGCCGGGAAAGGCGTAGCGGACGTCGCGACACTCAAGCCGACGCTGTTCTTGCGCCGCATTCGCCCTGAAATCGGCGGCGAGTTTTTCCACAGCTGGTGGTTCAGCATCGCCGGTGATTTCGGCGTCACCAAGAACGACAACGCAGCGGGCACGACCGAGACATCAGCCGCCGGTGCCAACACGGTGCCGGGCGCCAACACGGGCCGCTACGCGAGCGCGCAAACCGCCGCCATTAGCGCCGCGCCGACGGACGTGTTCTTGAACTACCGCGCTCACCCGCTATTCAACGTGCAAGTCGGTCAGTTCGACGCTCCGTTCACGATGGAGAATCGTACGAGTGACAAGTACATCCCGTTCATGGAGCGCTCGCTCGCCGTGCGCGACGTGGGCATTCCCACGAACAAGGACATCGGCGCGATGTTCTGGGGTGAGGATCCGAGCAAGTACTTCTTCTACTCGGCGGGTCTGTTCAACGGTGATGGTCAGAACAAGCTGAACACCGACAGCCGCGGTGATGTGATGGCGCGCGCTTTCGTGCATCCCATGGCGTCCGCCAAGACTGAGCTGAAAGACCTTCAGATCGGCGCGAGCTTGCGCTACGGCTCACGCGACACGCGGTACACGACCTACGACTACCCGGGCATGTCGACGCAGGGCAACTTCACGTTCTGGTCGCCAGTGTACACGGGCTCCGAAGGCCGCACGCACATCTTGCCGTCCGGCAGCCAAACAGGCGTGGCAGGCGAATTTCGTCTCCCGATCTCAATGTTCGACCTGACGAGCGAAGTCGTCTACATCGAGAACCACACCCGCGAAGTACAGGAAGGCCTGCAATCCAGCCCCATCACCGGCTCCAGCCTGCGCCGCGGTGACCTGCACGGTTACTCGTATTACATCCAGGCCGGCGTGTGGCTCGGCAAGCGCGACATCACTGGCTTGCCCGGCTACGAAAACATGACTCACGTCGATTTCAAGAAAGCCGATCCGGAAACGCCCCCACACGCCGTGCAACTGCTCGCCAAGTGGGAGCAACTGCACCTCAACTACAACGGCTCCAGTCGCGCCGGCACGCCGGACACCACGAATGCCGACGGCGACATCAAGGTCAACGCCTTCTCGCTGGGCGTGAACTACTGGGCCACCAAGCACATTCGCGTGACCGCGAACTACGTGCTGAACATGTTCCCGGATTCTGGATCGAGCACGAACCGTGCACAGGCACCGGGCAACACCCTCAGCAAGACCGCCAACGAAGACGCTCACGACAACGCTCACTCCCTGCACGAGTTCCTGCTGCGCTGCGCAGTCGCTCTCTGATTCTACTCCACATGAAACGACGCTCGCTCGGACCCCGCTTCTGTTCCACGTCTAGAAGCCAGGTCCGGCGAGCTTCGTTTGCAAGACGCCTCGGTCACCCGTGCACGGTGGCCGCAGCGTTGCTGTTTTCTGGTTGGGCAAGCGTTGCGCACGCGCAAGCGCCTGCGGTCACGCAAGACCCAAGCCTGGGCAAGGACGGCTACCCGCTGGCTGGCTACCACAGCGGCCTATTTTACCTGCGCGACACCAACGACAACTATCGGTTGTACCTGCAGGGTCGCGCGCATATCGATTTTTACAGCTACTTTGGGCCCGGCGTCGCCGACACGACGCTCAAGCCGACGCTGTTCGTGCGCCGTGCGCGCCCCGAGCTGTCCGGGGAGCTGCTGCACAGCTGGTGGTTCATGATCGCCGGTGATTTCGGCACCACGGCCATCGACAACCCGCGCGGCACGAACGAAACCTCCGCCGCTGCACCGAATGCAGTGCCGACGGCCGCGAGCGGGCGCTATGCAAGCGCTCAGACGACCAAAGTCAGCGCGGCACCGACCGACGTGTTCCTCAACTACCGCGCCGCGCCGTTCTTGAACGTGCAGGTCGGGCAGTTCGACGCGCCGTTCACGATGGAGAACCGCACCAGCGAGAAATGGGGCACGCCCTTCATGGAGCGCTCCATGACGGTGCGTGACGTTGCCGTCCCGACGCAAAAGCAACTCGGCGTGATGCTTTGGGGTGACGCCTTCCAAGTGCTCAATTACTCGGTCGGCCTGTTCGACGGAGAAGGCCAAAATCGCTCGAACCTGGACAGCCGCGGGGACGTATTTGCGCGTGTCTACGTGCTGCCGCTCAGCGGGCGCAAAGATGCGCTGAAGAACCTGGAATTCGGCGCCAGCGGTCGCTACGGGTCGCGTGATCGCAGCTGGGTAAACTACGACGTTCCCGCGCTCACGACCCAAGGTCAGTACGCATTCTGGAATCCGACGTACGCGAGCTCCGCCGGCGTCACGCACATCATTTACGCGGGAAAACAACAGGGCATTGCCTTCGAAGGCCGCGTTCCGGTGGGCAATGTGGATTTCACAGCCGAGGCCGCGTACATCGACAAGGGCACGCGGGAGGCGCTCGATGGCGAGCAAGCGCTGCCCAGCACGCGCTTCGGCAGCCTGCGCGGCTATTCGTATTACGTGGAGTTCGGCTATTGGCCGTTCGGCAACCGAGACATCAACGGGCTGCCTGGCGTGCAAAACATGCCGCACGTCGACTTCAAGAAGCCGGACCCCGCTCCGGAACGCGCGCTGCAGCTGCTCGCAAAGTGGGAGCAAGTGCGTCTGAATTATGCAAGCGCACGACACAGCGGCACGCCGGACGCAAAGAACGACGACGGCGACATTCGCATCAACGCCTTCTCCCTGGGCGCAAACTACTGGCTGACGAAGCACTTGCGCATCACCGCGAACTACGTCGTCAACATGTTTCCAGATTCGGCTCCAGTCGGTGCAAGCCCCGCGACCGGGCCGACGCAGTCGGCGACACAGCGCGCGCAGGCACCGGGCAATACGCTCGCCCCGGGCGTGAATGACGACGCGCGCAACCGCGCTCGCGTCTTGCACGAGGCACTGGCGCGCTTCGCGGTCGCATTCTGAGCCTATTCTTCAGAGTTTGGCTCGTCAGTCTTGAGTAGGCGGGCCAGCGTCTTGATATCTACTCCCAGCCTGTCGGCCGTGAGCATGCGCCTGCCTTCGAGCGTTTCGAACGCCCAAGCGGCGTAACGGCGCTGCATCTCACGCAACGGCATGACGTCACCCTGAAAGCTCGAAGGCGGAACGCCGCGCTGCGTGATGGTCTTCGGCAGATCATCAATCTCGACGGCGCTACTCCGACCCAAGAGCACCAGCCGCTCGACGACGTGCTCGAGCTCACGCACGTTTCCGGGCCAGCGGTGATCCAAGAGGCGAGTCAACGCGGCCCTGGAGAAGCCGAGCACCGGCGAGTCGGGATGTCTGAGACGCGCACGCGACAAAAAGTGCTCGAGCAGCGTCGGAATATCGGCCGGGCGATGACGAAGTGGCGGGATCTCGATACTGACCACATCCAGGCGGTACAGCAGATCTTCGCGGAACGAGCCGGCAGCTACTCGCGCGTGCAAATCCCGATGCGTGGCAGCGACGATGCGTACGTCGATGTGAAGCTCTCTGTTGGAGCCCACCGGGCGCACCGAACCGCTCTCCAAAACATGAAGCAGCTTTGCCTGCAGACCGAGCGGCATTTCGCCGACTTCATCGAGGAAAAGCGTGCCGCGGTCCGCGTCGGAAAACAGGCCGGCGCGGTTCGCGGTCGCGCCGGTGAAAGCTCCCTTCACGTGTCCGAACAGCTCGCTCTCCAGCAGCGGCTCCGGCAGAGCAGCGCAATTGATGGCCACGAACGACGCGCCGGCGCGCGCTCCTTGCGTATGGATCGCCCGCGCGATCAACCCCTTTCCGGTGCCGGTCTCACCGCTGAGCAGCACGGCGGAGTCAGCCCCCGCAACACGCTCCACCAGATCACTCAGCGCGCGCATCGGCTCGCTGTTGCCGATCACGTTCGGCAAGCCGAAGCGCTCACGTAGGGCGCGGCGGAGCGTAGCTGCTTCGTTGCGCAATCGTGAGTCGGCGAGCGCGCGGTCCAGGAAGAGCACGAGTTCTTCGACCTTGAACGGCTTGGTCAGGTAGTGAAATGCACCTTGACGAATAGATTCCACCGCGCTCTCGACGGCGCTGTACGCCGTCATCACGATCACTGGTCGCGAAGGGTCTGCCTGGCGCGAGATGGCCAGGAGCTCCATGCCGTCCAATTCTGGCATCCGCAAGTCCGTGACTAGTGCGGAAAATTGACCGCTTTCCAGGCGTTTTACCGCTTCACGGCTGGAGGCGAGTGGCACGGCGTCGTAGCCGTGCTCACTCAGGCCATCCGCCACGGTTTCGGCCATGGATAGTTGGTCGTCGACGACCAGCACGCGGGGACGAGAACGATCGCCAGACTCAGGCATGTTGTCCTTCGGTTGCGCTGGGTAACTCCACGCAAGCGCGAGTCCCCTTGTGGCCCGAGCGTGCTGCGACGGAAAGCGTCCCGCGATGGTGCTTCACCAGCTCGTTCGCAATCGCGAGACCGAGCCCAGAGCCTTCGCCGATGGGCTTGGTCGTGAAAAATGGGTCGAGGATGCGCGCGGCCGCGTCCGCGCTGATGCCGCTGCCGTCGTCCGTCACGACGAAGGCAACGCGTTGCCCTTCGGCAAGCACACGCAACTCCACCTGCCCGCCAGGCTGACACGCGTCGCAAGCGTTGAGCAGTAAGTTGACGAGAACCTGTTCCATCAGACGCGGCTCACAGGCGACGCCGGGGAGGCCGTCAGCGAAGGAAGTACTGAGGCCCACTTGGGCCTTGGCGAAGCGGTGTGCCACCAAATCCACCGCTACCTCACCGAGCGCCCGCGGTGAAATTTGCTCTGTGTGCGGAGAGTCACCTCGCGCCAGCGCCAAGAAACCGCGCACGATGGCGCTGATGCGCTCGGCTTGTTCGGCGATTGCCTCGACCGCGCGCCTGGAGCGCTCATCTCCGCCCAGCTTGCTGCGGAGTTGTTCGGCTCGACCGACGATCACCCCAAGCGGCGTCGAAACCTCGTGCGCGATGCCGGTCGCGAGCGCGCCCATGGTGGCGAGCTTGTCAGCGCGCACTAACCGCTCGTCGCGCTCGGAGGCCACGGCGGCGACCGCGAGTTGCTGCGCGAGCAGTAACTGCTTGCGCTGATTTCGCTGCGCCAACCCACCGAAGGCCAAAACCAGGCCCGACGCAACGAACACGCTGAGCCCCAAGCGCCATTCGGCAAATACCTCGCGATCTCGCTCGCGCTCCGCGCTCGCCACCACCGCGATGCCCCAATGGCCAGTCACCCCGGTATCCACGGTGGTGAGCCCCGCCATCGCCGTGCGCGAGGGCAGCCCCAAATCCGCCGCCTCGACACGACTGAGCCGCAGCCAAGACACGCCGCTGCGGAACCCGGCCTCGATGGCCGCAGAGCGCACACTGCGGTCGTCGGCGGTGAACAGACCTGCCCGAGAAGGCTCTTGGATAAACACGCGCACTGAGTGCGGGCGTTCCGCGGCACGAGCGGCGCTGGAGGCGTTCGGCAGTGTCGTCGCGATGGTCTTGGCGATGGCCGTTTGCTCGCTCGCGAAATCATGCAAGGCGGCGCTGAACTCGCGTTGCTCGTCCCAGTAAGCGAACGCCGCAACCGCCAAGATTGCGAGCACCATCCACGACCGCAGGGCGCCCGTCCTCACTGGCCTCGGCTCCGGGCTGAGCGTGCGTCGCGCGAAGCCGGAGGGAAGATCCATGAATCAGGCGACTGAGCAATACTGAGGCCAGCGCTGCAACCGGCCAATCGCCCGCGAAAGTGGGCCCGGCCGCCCGCTTGGCATTGGGAGATTCTCCCACCGAACCGGGAAATTTTCCCAGTGCTGCCGGGGTAGAGAGTGCGCTCCGTGCCGATTTGTAAGTGTCTGAGCGCTGGCCCAGGACGTGCTTGGCGTGCTCGCGATGAACGGCTTGTGGAAGCGACTGGGAGTCGCCTGTGCGGTTTGCCTAGTGAGCGAGGCGCACACGGTGCACGCGCAAAACGTGACAGAAGCGCCAATGCGCCGCATGAGCCTGAGCGAAGCGCTGGCCTACGCCGCGAGCCACCAGCCGGCAGTGCGTGCGGCCGGCGCGCGGATCCAAGCTCAAGCGGCGCAAGCACGGGTTCCTGGCGGGCAATGGTATCCCACGCTGGGAGCGACCGCGCAGCTATTCGCTGCGACGGCCAACAACACCACCGGCAGCTACGTATCTCCGAACTTCATGGACATCCCGAGGATTGGCGGCACATCCGCGACCGGTACCGGTTCGCTGAGCCCGGAGGCGTCCAGCTTCGTGGGCCTGGGCGTGCGCCAGGAATTGTTCGACTTCGGCCGCATTGCCGCGCAGACCGCGGCGGCGGACGCCGAGACCGACGTACTGCGGCAGCGCGCGGATGCGGTGACCCTCGAGGTGCGCTTCAACGTCGAAGAATCGTACTTTTCCGTGTTCACGGCCAAGGCCGTGCTCAAAGCCTCGGACGACGCCTTCGAGCGCTCGCGCGTTCATCGCGGTTTGGCTAGCGCCGGCGTGGGCTCCGGCCTGCGGTCCCCGATCGAGCTCACCCGCGCCGACGCCGAGCTTGCCAACTTCGACATTGGTCGGGTGCGCGCGCGAGCCGGCGTGTTCGCGGCGCAGACGCTGTTCGCTGCCGCAGTCGGCGTGCCCGACCCACTGCTCGACGTGAGCGAGCAGCCGCCGACGCCGAGTGAGTTGCCGGATCTGACTCAAGCGCTGACGCGTGCGGAACAGCGTGATCCTGAGTTGCTGGCCGCGCTCGGGGCCGTACGCGCTGCGCAGGAAACGACGCGCGCCGTGGGCTCCGAAATGCGACCGGACTTGGCGCTGAGCGCGACCGTATCGGGTAGGGCGGGCGATGCGCGTCCGTCCGGCGCTGGTGCCTTGCCGGACGGCGACGGCTTCGTGCCGCGCGTGCCCAACTGGGACGTCGGTATCGTGCTGAAATGGCCGCTTTTCGACGGCATGGTCGCCGCGCGACGCAGCGCCTCGAGAACGCGCGAGCAAGTGAGCCTGGCCGAAGTGAGCGTGGTCCGCGAGCGCATGCGCGCCGCGATTCGGCGAGCGTATGCCGATGTCGAGGTGGCGCGCACGGTTCTACCGAGCTTGCAGCGCGCGGTCGACGCCTCACACGCCAACTACGCGCAGGCCGACGCTCGTTTCAAGGCAGGGCTCGGCACCAGCGTCGAGCTCGCCGACGCCGAAGCCCTGCGCACTCAGGCAGAGATTCAATTTGCGCTCGGCGAATTCTCGCTCGCGCGAGCACGCGCCGCATTCGGGCGCACGATTGCAGAAGGACTGTGACGTGAACAAGAACATCCGCATCGTACCGTTGGCGATCGTATTCGGGGCGCTCGCCGTGATCGCCGTGGGCGCCACCATGGTCGTGCACGCGGAGGCCCAGGTGAATCGGGTCGCCCTCGACCAGACGCCGAAATTGGTCAGCGTGGTTGCTGCGCGCAGCTCGATATTCCGACCGGCCCGCAGCTATGTCGGAACACTGCAGCCGTGGGTCGAGGCGAACGTGGGGCCTCAGTTAGTATCCGCCTACGTGGATACGGTACTCGTCCGGCCGGGCGCGGTCGTCAAACGAGGCGATGTGCTGGCCACCCTCGACTGCCGCAACGCGAACGCCAGCAGCCAGGCCGTCGCCATGCAAGCGCACGCGCTTGAGGCACGCCAACGGGCCACCTCCCACGAGGCGACGCGCCTGAATGGGCTGCTCGACGGCGGCTTCGTGTCGCCCAACGAAGCCGAACAGAAAAGTGCCCAGAGCGCAGCGGCGGAGGCGCAACTCTTGGCGACGCAGGCGCAGTTGCTCGGGTCTTCCTTGCAGGTGAGCGACTGCATCTTGCGGGCACCCTTCGACGGTGAGATCGCCACGCGCAGCAGCGACCCAGGCGCGTTCGCGCGGCCCGGTATCTCCATCGTCTCGGTGGTGGACAGGTCCACGGTTCGTGTGGTGGCCGACGCGCCAGAGCTCGACTTCTCGTTCGTCGCACCCGGTACGCCGGTGACGGTTCACGTGCTGGCGACCAACCAAGACGTGAATGCGACCATTTCGCGGCGCGCCCCCGGCGCCGACCCGGTGACACGCACCGCGCATTTCGAGATCGACGTGCCCGACCCGACGCGCGCGCTGCCCGTTGGGACCACTGCAGACATTCGCATCCAAGTCGGTCAGGGCCGACCGGCAGCCGAGATTCCATTGTCTGCAGCCGTGGTCCGCGGTGACAAAGCCACCATTTTCGTGGTCTCTGGGAACAAGGCGAGCAAGCGCGTCGTCGCGGTGGTTGGGGAACGTGAGGGCACCTTGTTCGTCGACCCGAGCGTGACCGAAGGCACTCAAATCGTGACCGAAGGTCGCTCGTTGTTGAGCGACGGGGACCGCGTGCAGGCGAGCTTCGAAGCACCCGCCCCTGCCCCGACCGGCTCGGCACGGAGCGACAAGTGACGGGGCTATCGCTGCGCAATCCGATCGCGATCCTGATGATCGCGGTGGCGCTGGTGGTATTTGCGCTCGTGCTGACGCCGCGCATGGCGGTCGACACCTTCCCGGAACTTACGCCTCCCGTGCTCATCGTCGGTACTTTGGCTCCGGGCCTGGGCGCCAAAGACGTCGAGAAGACACTCACCTGGCGCATCGAGAAATACGTGAGCGCGACCCCCGGGGTCGAGCGCGTGCAGAGCATCTCGCGCAATAACCTGAGCGTCGTGCAAGTTTGGATGAAGTGGGGCACTGACTTGAACGCTGCGCAGACGCTCGTGCAGCAGCAAACCGCGTTCGCGATGAGCGCCGTCCCCAAGTCGCTGGGCGTGCTGCCACCGTTCGTGTTGCAGTACGACCCATCGAACGCACCGGTAGCCCAAGTGGCGATCTACGGGGGCGGGCTGACGGGGCCGCAACTCTATGACTACGGGCAAAATTTCCTGGAACCACGGCTGGAAGGCATCCCCGGCGTAGCCAGCGCTTCGCTCAATGGTGGGCGCCAACGGCAGATCAATTTGGTCGTCGATCCGATCGCGGCGCAGGCGCGCGGGCTGACGTCGAGCGACGTCGCGGCGGCGGTTTCACAGTCGAACGCACTCTTGCCCTCGGGGATATTTTTATCTCCGAAGTTCGGAGCGAACGTTTACACGAACGCGGTCCCTGATCGCGTCAAGGCGATCGGGGAAGCGATCGTTAAGTTGGTGAATGGCAAGCCGGTCCTGATTCGTGACGTGGCACGAGTGGAAGACGGCGGCAGCCCCGAGACGCAGGCCGTGTCCATCAACGGCAAAAATGGGGTGTACTTGAACGTGCTGCGCGTGCCGGGCGGCAACACGATCGAAATCGTGGATGCCGTCAAAGATGTGGTGAAGAACCTCAAGGACCTGCCGCCGGGCATGAAGATCCTGCCCATCTTCGATCAATCGACGTTTGTGCGCACGACGTACCACGGCTTGAAGCAAGAGGTCGTCCAGGCGCTGGTCTTGATCGCACTGGTAATCCTGCTGTTTTTGCAGAGTTTCCGAGGCACCCTGATTGTCTCCGTCGCCATCCCGCTGTCATTCGCGATCACACTGATTGCCTTGTACGCGAGCGGCGAAACGCTGAACGCTTTCACGCTCGGCGGGCTCACGCTGGCCATGGGGCGCCTGGTGGACGACGCTGTCGTGGTGCTGGAGTCCATCCACCGTCAACAGCGGCTCGGCGCGAGCCCCTATCGAGCGGCGTTGGACGGCGCCAACGCCGTGGCACTACCCGTGCTCGCCTCGACTCTGACAACCATGGCCGTGCTACTACCCGTGCTACTGTTGGCTGGGCTGGCGCGCAAACTGTTCGCCCCCCTAGCGCTGACGGTCGCGGTCGCGATGGCTGCCTCGTACTTTGTCAGTGTGTGCGTCACTCCCGTCGCGTGTCGGTATTTCCTGGGTCACGCGGAGCCCGGCAAATTCGCGATGCGGCTCGAGTCGCTGATCGACGGCTTCGCTGAGCGCTATGCGAAGGTGCTGCGAGCTGTCTTGCCCTATCGCTGGACGGTGATCGGCGCGTGCGCGCTGCTCACCGTGGCAGCCGTGCTGGCCGCGACCCGCCTTCCGAGCACGTTTTTCCCTGAGATCGACGAGTCCATGGAGCGCATCTACGTGCGCCTCGCGCCGGGCGTTTCGCTCGAGGATTCAGCGCGGCGCATGGCCGAAATGGGCAAGGTCATCGCCGATGAATTGCCCAAGGGCAACGTGGAGTTGGTGCTCACCAACGTCGGCTCGCCGGGCAACGCGCGCAGCGCCATGACCAGCCCCAATGACGGCGCGCACATGGGCTTCATTCGCCTCGCCTTGACTGACGAAGAGCATCGCACCTTGTCCCAACGTGAGCTCGCGGATCGCACGCGAGCGATCTTGAACAAGCACTTTCCAGGCGTCGAATTCCTGCAGGCGCCAGGTGGGTTGGTCGCGAGCGTGTTCTCCAATGGCTACATCGCGCCATTGGTGATGGAAGTGCGGAACGACAACTTGAGCGAGCTCGCCGAGCAAGCAAGAGCCGTGGCAGACGTCGCGCGCTCGGTGCCCGGCATCCGTGACGTGCGCATCTCCCTGCAGAACGACTATCCGGAGGTTCGCGTGGAGACCGACCGTGAGAAAGCTGGCTTGGTCGGGGTGAGCTCGCGCGCTGCCGCCCAAGCTACGCTCGAAGCCACGCTCGGCAACATCAACTCACCGAGCGTGTGGATCGACCCGAATAATGGCCAATCCTACTACGTGGTGACCTACTACGACGGAAGCGCCGTCTCGGACCCGAGCGCGCTCTCCCAGATCCCGGTGCGCGTTGTGGGCGGCAAGGCCGTCTCGCTCGGTGCATACGGGAAAATCCGTCGCACGGTGGGCGCGCTGTCCATCGAGCGCAATCAGCTCCAGCGCGCGACGCACATCTTGATGCAGACCGAGGGCCGCGACATCGGCAGCGCAGCGGCCGAGCTGGAAGCGAAATTGAAGGCCGACCCACGCACCAGAGGCGTGACGTTTTCATACGTTGGTCAGGTCGAGCTGATGCGAGACACCTTTTCCGGTCTGGGCGTGGCCATTTGCTTGGCCGTGATGGTCGTGTTCATGATCATGGCCTCTCAATTCAAGTCACTGCGTCTGCCGTTCGTGATGCTGTTCACGATCCCGGTGTCGCTCGTGGGCATCGTGATGGCGCTGATGGCCGCCGGTCAGGGCTTCTCGATCACGGCACTCATGGGCATCTTGATGGTGGTCGGCATCGCCGTCTCGAACGGGATCTTGCTAGTGGACGACGCCAACCGGCGCTTCGCCGAAGGTTTCGACGCCGTGGAGGCAGCGGTCGGTGCTGCGCGCTCGCGCTTCGTGCCGATAGCAATGACCAGCCTAGCCACGATAATTGGCCTGATCCCGACGGCAATGGCGCTCGAAAAGGGCACCGAAGCAAACCAGCCACTCGCCCTCTCCGTGGTCGGCGGGCTCACGTCTTCCACCGTGCTCTCGCTGTTCCTGGTGCCGGTGATGTTCTTGTTCTTCGCCAAGCGCGCCGCCCCAGATACAGAGCCAGCAACGGGCCACGCCGAGCTCGCGGCCGCCGAGGCACAGTAATCTCGGGCAAAAAGTGGCGCGTTCTGCCACATTGTCTGAGTTTGATGCTGGAAGTAGCGTCCGGCAGTGCCTGGCGAAACTGTTCGAGATCAGAAACTGTTGGCGCAGCGGCTGCTCATCGCCGTCGTCGCACCGGTAGGTTTATTGCTGCTAGTCGGGCTGATCTTGGCGTTTCAGGTCGTCCGATTGACCGACACAGGGCGTTGGGTCGACCACACCGACGAGGTGATTGGTCGCATCAGCGAGATTCAAACCCAGATCGCCGATCAGGAGACAGGCGTTCGCGGCTACCTGCTGAGCGCAGACCGCGCGTTCTTGGGGCCGTACGAGCGCTCGCAACCGTTACCGCTGTTCGCGGCCGTCCATGGTTTGGTCAGTGACGACAAACCTCAACAGATTCGCTGCGACATCGTTCGTGCTCGCTACGAAGCGTGGCTACAACTCACCGAGCCGGTGCTCCGGTCCGATGCGGACCTGGCCCAGTTCCGCTCGGTGTCTTCGCTCGGCGAGCGCCGCCGACGGATGGATTCGATCCGCGAGGGCCTGCAAGACATGTTGCTCATGGAGCAAGGGCTGCGCGTCGAGCGCGCGCAAGCCTACGCGGACAGCAACCGACTCACCACGTTCCTCGGCCTGCCGCTGTTTCTCGCGCTCGCGACGGGCCTCGCATTCCTATCGCGCAAGCAGCTGAGTGACGTCTCGGCAACGTACCGCAATTTGCTGGAGGGCGAACGTGTCGCACGCGCGGTGGTGGAGAATCAGAATTGGGTGCGCACGCGACAGAATAAGGTCGCTGAGGCGGTACAGGGTGACCCAGTACCGGACGAGCTCGGCCGACGCGCGCTGAACCAATTGTGCGAGTACGTAGGCGCCGTCGCCGGCTCGTTCTACGTCGTGGAAGTGGGCGGCTATCGCCGGTTTGCGAATGTCGGGGCCAGCGGCGACGGCGGCGCTTGGTTCGCAGACGGGGAAGGGCTCGTGGGGCGCGCTGGGCAGACTCGCACCTTGCTGCACGTCAAAGACGTGCCCAAGGATTACAGCAAGGTCCGTTCCGGCAGCGGCGAACAAGTGCCGAGTGAGATCGTGATCCTGCCCGCGTGTGTGGATGGCGAGCCGTTGGCCGTGTTGGAATTCGCGTTCTTCTCGCCGCCCGACGAACGCGCGCTGGATCTGTTGCAGCGCGTCGCAGAAACGATTGCGGTCGCGCTGCGCTCGGTGCAACAGAAATTGCGCCTGGCGGACCTGCTGGAGGAAGCGCAGCGGCAAGGCGAAGAGCTGCAGACCCAGCAGGAAGAGCTGCGCGTCGCCAACGAGGAGCTGCAACAGCACGGTGACGTGCTGCGCAGCGCGCACGCCCAGCTGGAAGAGGGCAAAGAGGAGCTCGAAACCACGAACTCAAATCTTTCATTGCAGCGGGACGCGCTCGAAAAAGCGCAACTGACCCTCGCTGAAAAGATGACCGAGTTGGAGCGCGCCAGCCGCTACAAGTCCGAGTTCCTGGCCAATATGTCGCACGAGCTGCGTACGCCGCTGAACAGCTCGCTGATTTTGGCCAAGCTGCTCGCCGACAACAAACACGGCAATCTGAACGACGAGCAGATCAAGTTCGCAAATACCATCTATTCGGCGGGCAACGACCTGTTGGCGCTGATCAACGACATCCTCGATTTGTCGAAGATCGAGGCCGGCAAGGTCGAGCTGCGCTCCGAGCCGCTGACGTTGCTGCGTTTGCTGGAGCCCGTCAAACGCACGTTCGAGCCCGTCGCCAGGCACAAGAACGTGGAGTTCTCCTGGGAGCTCGGCCAGGCCCAAGCACTGATCGAGACCGACGCGCAACGGGTGCAGCAAATTCTCAAGAACCTGCTCTCGAATGCGTTCAAGTTCACCGAACGTGGTCAGGTTTCGCTGAGCGTGACCGCGAGCGAGCAAGGCTATGCATTCTCCGTGCGGGATTCCGGCATCGGCATCGCCAAGAGCCACCACGGGACGATCTTCGAGGCTTTCCAGCAAGCAGACGGCACGACCAATCGGCGTTTCGGTGGCACCGGCCTCGGCTTGTCGATCTCACGCGACTTGGCCCACATGCTCGGCGGTGACTTGAGCGTCGAGAGCGAGCTCGGCAGGGGCAGTTGCTTCACCTTGAGTTTACCCAAAGTGTTCGTCGCCGGCGCGAGTCCTGTAGTCGTGCCCGCGGCGCAGGTCTCCTTGGACACCGCGCACCGCTCGGCGCCGCCACCTACGCCGCGGCCGCCGGGGGTCGGGCAGGTCGAGACGCCCGCATTCGAGGACGACCGCGAGCGCATCGACACCCAACGCCGCCTGCTGCTGATCATCGAGGATGACGTCGCTTTCGCGGAGATTTTAGCCAATCTGGCCAAAGAGCTGTCGTTTCAGTTCTTGGTCGCTCACAGCGCGGAAGAGGGCATTCGCCTGGCCACGCAGTTCCTGCCCGCGGCCATCCTTCTGGACGTGAATCTGCCCGACCGCATCGGCCTCACGGCGCTCGACTACCTGAAGCAACACGGCCCGACACGGCACATTCCGGTGCACGTGATGTCCGTCGAGGACTACTCGCGCATGGCGCTGTCGATGGGGGCCGCGGGCTACCTGTTGAAACCGGTCAAGCGCGAGGAACTGGTCACGGTGTTCAGCGGCATGAAGGAGCGCTTCTCGCGCATGCGCCGGCTGCTGATCGTCGAAGACGACGCCGTGCAGCGGGACGCCGTGACGCAGCTGCTCAACAATCAAGACGTGGAGATCGTCGCCGTCGAAACCGTCGCGGAGGCGACTCGCCAGCTCGCCGCGGGCGCATTCGACTGCGTGGTCACTGATCTCTCGCTCCCGGGTGCCTCGGGCTACGACCTACTCGAGCAAATGGCGAGCAACGACGCTTACGCTTTCCCGCCCGTGATCGTGTACACCGGCCGTTCGCTGACTCAGGAAGAAGAGCAGCGTTTACGGCGTTTTTCCAGCTCGATCATCGTCAAAGGCGCGCGCTCGCCGGAGCGCTTGTTGGACGAAGTTTCGCTGTTCTTGCACCAGGTCGAGGCCAAGCTGCCGGCAGACCGCCAGCGCATGTTGCGCCAAGTCCGCGACCGCGAAGCGGCCTTCGACGAGCGCAAGATTTTGGTGGCCGAAGACGACGTGCGCAACATCTTTGCGCTCAGCAGCATTCTGGAGCCCAAGGGCGCCAAGCTGCTCATCGCGCGTAACGGACGAGAAGCGTTGGAGCACCTGGAACGCAGCCCCGACATCGATCTGGTGCTGATGGACGTCATGATGCCAGAGATGGACGGGCTAGAGGCGATGCGCCGGATTCGCGCCAGCGGCGAACGCTGGAGCAAGGTGCCGATCATCGCGCTCACTGCCAAAGCGATGAGTGACGACCGAGATCTGTGTATCAAGGCCGGAGCCAACGACTACATTGCCAAGCCGCTCAACGTGGAAATCCTGCTCTCGCTAGTGCGAGTGTGGCTGCACAAGCAGTAAAGCCATGGTCGGCCCAAGCTCAGAAGACATCGAAATCCGCCTGCTGCTGGACGCGATTTACCTGCGCTATCACTATGATTTCCGCAGCTATTCCCCGGCATCACTGAAACGCCGGCTCACCGCGGCCAAGCTACAAATGCGTGCAGAAACGCTGTCTGCTCTGCAGGAGCGAGTGCTGCACGACACGGAAACGTTCGCCCACCTGCTGCAGTACTTGACCGTGCAGGTCAGTGACATGTTCCGAGACCCGAGCTTCTTCTTGGCATTTCGCCAAAAAATTGTCCCGGAGTTGCGCACCTACCCATCGATTCGAATTTGGATCGCGGGCTGTAGCACGGGCGAAGAGCTGTACTCTTACGCGATCATACTGCGCGAAGAGGGCCTACTGGACCGCACCACGTTGTACGCAACGGACATCAATCCAGAGGCGCTACGCAAAGCCGAACAGGGCTTGTACCCGATTGAACGCGTGCAAGCCTTCACGGAAAATCATCGCCTGTCCGGAAGCAAGAACTCGCTGTCGGAGTACTACACCGCGGCCTATGGGTCGGCGGCCTTCGATCGAACGTTGCGCAAGAACGTGGTCTTTTCCGATCATAGCCTGGCTACCGACAGCGTCTTCGCGGAGGTACAGCTCGCCTCCTGCCGCAACGTGCTGATCTACTTTGACCGCTCCTTACAGGACCGCGCCCTGGGCCTCATGAAGGACGCGCTGTGTCGGCGCGGCTTCCTCGGTTTGGGCTCGAAAGAGAGCCTCATGTTCTCCAAGCATACGGCTGAATTTCGCGACTTCGTGGCCTCGGAACGGTGGTTCCAAAGATGCTGAGCCACGAACTCAAGCAGCAGCTCGCGGCGACCGAAGCGCTGGTCGTGGGCGCTTCGGCAGGTGCAACCCGCGCTCTCACCGAGCTCCTGCCGAGCGTGCCCGAGTGGGCGCGCATCCCGATCGTGATCGTGGTGCATCTGCCGCCGAACCGGCCCAGCCTACTGCCTGAGCTGTTCGGACCACGTTGCGCGGCTCGCGTGGGTGAACCCGACGACAAGCAGCCGATCAGCGCCGGCACCATCTGGTTTGCGCCCTCGAACTATCACCTGCTCATGGAGGGCGATCGCACGTTTTCACTTTCGGTCGATGAACCCGTCAACTTCTCGCGCCCGTCGATTGACGTGCTGTTCGAGTCCGCCGCCGATGTCTTCGGCAGCAAGCTGTGCGCCATCGTGCTCACCGGCGCGAACGACGACGGCGCGCTCGGCGCAACCGCAATCCGCCGGCGTGGCGGGCTGGTGATCGTGCAAGACCCAGACACGGCGGAGGCCGAACAGATGCCGAGCGCCGCCATATCGCGAGCAAACCCGCAAATCATTACGTCACTGGCGGGGATAGCCCAGCTCATCAAACAGGCTACCGAGCCCATGCAGGCCACGTCATGAACAAACCGCACCAACCTGTGAAGTTCCTCCTCGTCGATGATTTGGACGAGAACCTGCTCGTGCTCGAGGCGCTGCTGCGCCGTGAGGGGCTCTTGCTACTGAAGGCCAAGTCGGGCCGGGAGGCGCTTGAGCTGATGCTCGAACACGAGTTCGCCCTGGCGCTGATCGACGTGCAGATGCCGGAGATGGACGGCTTCGAACTGGCCGAGCTGATGCGCGGTGCCGAACGCACGCGCCACGTCCCGATTATTTTCGTCACAGCCGGGATGCAAGAACGTCACCGAGTGTTCAAGGGCTACGACGCCGGTGCGGTGGACTTTCTGTTCAAACCGCTCGAGCCCGCCATCTTGCGCCACAAGACCGAGACCTTTTTTCAACTGCATCGCCAACAGCAAGATTTGGCGCAAACGCTGCGCCTGAACGAAGAGCTAATGGCCGTGGTCGGGCACGACCTCAGGAACCCGCTGAACGTGATCTTGATGACGACGAGCCTGCTCGCCGGCTCCAGCGATCCGGAGTTGCAAAAGAGCGTGCAGCGCCTGCAATCCAGTGGCTCGCGCATGCTGCACATCATCGAGGAACTGTTCGATCTATCGCGCGCCCGGCTCGGCGGCGGCATCCCGATCGAACGTCAGGCGACCGATCTAGAGGCCATCACCCGCAAAACAGTGGCTGAATTCGAGGCCACGAATCCGAGCCGGCAGATCGACGTGATCGTGAGTGGGGACGCACAGGGTGAGTGGGATAGCGGGCGGCTCGGCCAGGTCCTGTCGAACTTGGTCGGCAATGCGCTGCGGCACGGGTCGGTCAGCGTGCCGATCACTGTTCGGCTCACCGGTACCGAACAGTGCGTCGTTGCGTCCGTGCACAACGGCGGGCACGTCTCTGCGGACATCATGCCGCGCTTGTTTGAACCTTTTCAGTCCGGAGTCGGTAAGCGGAAGCGCGCAGAGGGGCTCGGGCTTGGCCTGTACATCGTGCAACAGATCGTCGTCTCCCACGGAGGCGAGGTCGTGGTCAGCTCGACACCGGAGGCCGGCACCAGCTTCGAGATTCGCCTCCCGCGGCACGCCTAGTTCGACGTGATTGGGCTATATCGGCAATAGGCCGATGAAAAAGCAAGAGGTCGTTACCCAGGCGCTGAAGGCAGCACTCGACTCCTGGAATTGGCGGCCGCCGAGTCCACACGTCGTTGGGCACCCGTCGGAGGCAACCCTCGAGCCCGGCATGCGCACCGAGCTTTCGACCACCGTGTTCAGCGGTGAGGCAAAGGAGTGGCTACGCTACCTGAGCTTGTCGCCGGAAGCTCGCCTTGAGCCGGATGTGATCGTGCGTGTGCACCTGCATCCTGATCTGCGTGTGGTCGCGTTCGAAGCGGAGGGTGAGGATGCGCGCTGGCTTTCGGATTTGCTCGCGCTCGGTTTGAAGAAGGCGCGCAAGCGCTTGGAAGACAAGCCCAAGGTGCTGAACGTGTTCGATGACCTGCTGTTCGCGAACGCACGGCGCGGTGAGCGCAGCGTCACGGTGCGCCTGAGCCCGGACGTGCCCAGCGATGGCACTCGTGAAGTGCCGCGCGACGGCGCCTCAGGGCACGGTGAGACACGCATTGTGCTGCACTCGCGACTCGTGCGCTACGTGCGTGAAGCGCTGCTCGCGCGAGCGCGCTCCGCGGAGGAACCGCTCGGCCTGTGCTGGCCGCTGATCTCGCGCTTGGCTGCGCAGCTCGCCTATCCGATCTTGCCGCGTGACCGTTTTGCAGAAAAAATAGAGGTATTTTCGCGCATCACGTACGTCTCAATCAACGTGCTGTACGAGAGTCGCAAGTCCGGGTTTCTGATCCCCACTCCGGCTGGCGCCGTCTACGAAGACATGGTCAGCGCCTCGAGCGGCATCCCGCGCGCTGAGTTGATGGATCGCCATCCCTATTTTCGAATGTTGAACAAGCTCGGCTTCTTGCTGCGCGGGCACGGCTACGCCGGCGACGCCGGCGAGGTGCGCGTCGCCGCATGCGAGTACCTGGATACCGTTTACTTGCGACTCAGCTTGTCCGGCGCCATGCCGGACGTGGCGCCGGACATGCTGGCGATGGACTTCGAGCGAGTGGGCCGGAAGGTCCGCACGGCCGGGCCCACAATCGGCCAAAACGGCGTGGTCGACAACGAAGATCTGGAAGCGTGGAAACAAGTCGCCGATCCGTTTCGCGACTTGGGCTTCACGTTGTTGCGTCAGCTCGGCATGGGCGAATTCGGGCGCGTGTACGAAGCGTTGAACGACAACAGTTCGAACTACCCGGGGCGCGTGGCGCTGAAGGTGGACCGCATCGTCGGCAAGAAGAAAAACGCCATTTTGGAGGCCGAGGACGCCATGAACGTGGGCCGCGCATTGGCGCGCGTCCCGCATTTGATGCGCCTGTATGACACCGGCAAACTCAAGGGCCAGCGCTTCACGTATCACGTGCTGCAACTGATCAACGGGGACACGTTGGACAACTTGGTCGGGGTCACTGGCACGGAGCACGCTAGCGTCAGCCGCCCGCCCAGCGCCCGCAGCAGTGACGCAGACGCGGAAGCAGAATTCGAGCGCGCCGTCAGCTCCCGCGGAGGCGAGCTGTGGCGTCGGCAACGCATGGCTCTTCCCTTCACGCACGCGCTCTCACCCGCAATGGTGCTGGACCTACTGACCAGCGTGCTGCTGTGGATGGAGGGCGTGCACGCGATCGGCTACGCGATCAACGATCTGAAGAACGGGAATCTGATGATGAGCCGGCGCGGCCAGCTCAAGGGCATCGACCTGGACGCGTATGCGCCGGTGCATTCTCCCAAGGATAGAGTCACTGACTTCATGTTCTTGGCCGTCTCGGTGATTTTGCTTCTGTTCAGTGCGCCGGTCACCAATCGCGGCCGAAATGTGGCCTGGGAGGCGCTGATTGAGAGTGAGGCGCGGCTGCGCGCGGGGCTCACTGAAGCCTGGCCCTTCGGCAACGTCGAACAACTCAGCGACGGCCGCGTCAGCCGCGAGGAGTTGACCAACGTGCTCGTCGACCTCGTGCACCGCAGCCGGCACCTGATCTACACCAAGCGCCCCGAGCTGTTCTCCGAGGACATCGCCCGCATGGTCAACCTGAAGCACCAACTCCTGATCGAGGAGCTGGTGCTGGATTGACCGCAACTACAGCAACCAACCGATCTTGAAGTTGAAGGTCGGCAGGACCTGTCGACCGGCGGTGGTCAGCGTCGAGCGGACTTTGTCGTCGTAGGGCTGAACTTGTGATTGAGGAACGTAACTCGGTACGTGCGTGGCGCTGTCGATCTTGCTCGGGGCGATGGGCAGCTGCGCGCCGACGTCCAAGCCAATCGAGAACCCAGGGCCGAACGTCTTGAGCAAACCGATTTGCGGCGTGAGCACGAGCGTGCGCACTGAGCCTTCACTGTCGATGGCCGCGCTGTCGCCGTACAACGTGTTGTACGGCGCAGGGATTGGATAGCTGTTAGCCAAGCTGGCGCGCATCGTCGCGTAGCCCACGCCAGCGCCGAGGAAGAACGCGCCGCCGAACGGATAGATGTGCCCGTACGCGTCGTACTCTTGGTAAGCGAGCTTTGCCTGGCCGTAAAACGAGATCTTCACCGTCGGAATGATGCCGACGTTTACGCCGGCACCGAAGTAGCGCGTGAGCTTGATCTGACCGCCCAGGTTCAGCAGATCCGGCAGGCCCGTGCCGACCAAGAAGCCGATCCGAAACGGCCCAAACAGGCCTTCGTCGTCGCTGGCTTTCTCCGGCTCGGGCGGCGCGTCGGGACTGCTTGGAGTGCTGTGATGATAGGAAGCGTCGACGACGGGCGCCGGGGTGGTGGTGTCCGCGAGTGGCGGAGCTGGCTCGGAGCGTGGCGTGGGACGCGCCTGACGCGGACGCTTGGCGGGACTGGGTTCTGGCGGCGCGCCAGGCAAGGGCGCGAATGCGGCACTGCCCGTTTGCGGCGCACTGCCATCCGGAGCCGAACTGGGTGGTGTTGAATCGGGCGCCGATGGCGCAGGCGGAGTCGCGCTCGGCGCGTCGGCTGGCGGTGCGTCGGCCGGCGGTGCGTCAGCGCGCGGTGCGTCAGCGCGCGCTGCTGGTGATCCGTCGTCCTGAGCGTGCGCAGCGGGTGCGGCGAACGCGAGGCCAAGGCAGGAGGCGACCGAGAGAGCTGCAAGCCAGGAAGGTGGAGTGCGCAACGAAAGACCTCTCACTGGGGAAAAACGGAACAGTACTACGGTATACTCTAGGGCATGAAATGGGTGGCGGCTTGCTTGGTGGTGGTGGGTTCATGGACGGCCGCGCGGGTCGTGGCGGCACAAGGCGCCGGTGGCGCGCCGCCAACGGCGCAATTTCCCGACGCCGCGGGCGGGCCAGCGCCGGGCGGGCCAGCGCCGGGCGGGCCAGCGCCGAGCACGCCTCCGCTTGGCGCACCGCCGCCTGCACCACCAACCACCACGCAAACCTACCCTTCGGAAGCGCCGCCGCCGTATCCCCCACCGCCGCCGCCACCGGGCGCCTATCCGGCCGGTCTCTCCCCAGCACCGCCGTCCGCCGAGACTGATTCGGACGAAGTCGTCTCACTCACGATCTCCCCCTTACACCTGATTCTGCCCATCGTGCAGTTGACCGGTGAGGTCCGGGTGGTGCCGCACTTTGGCGTCTCGCTGATCGCGGGCTACGGCCAACTGGGGCTGGACACCACCGGAGGTGACGGCTTCAGCACGAACCACACGACCGTCAGCGCTTACGAGCTCGGCGGCCGCTTGATTGGCTACCCGTTGAAGAAATTCAAGAGCCTGCAGCTCGGCGGGCAGATCATGTACCTGCACCTCGCCACCGACGGCCCAGTCAACGATACCGGTATCAGCGCAACGGGTGCGGGCGTCGCGGTTGGCCCCTTCGTCGGCTACAAGCTCGTGACCAAAATCGGCTTCACGTTCTTGGCTCAGGGCGGGTTCCAATACCTCGCCGTGCGCGCTGACGCGCAGGACACATCCGGCAGCAGCGCGACGAACGAGGCGAGCAAACTCTTGCCGCTACTCAATCTGGACGTCGGCTGGTCGTTTTAGCACACGGCCCGCGCTGCGCGATTCAGCTAAATTCTCCGCGAATATAGGCCTTTGTGCGCTCTTCTTGCGGGTTCTCGAAGAGCTCCGCGGAGGGGCGGTACTCGATCAGATATCCGGTGCGACCACCAGCGCTGGTGTCCACGAACAAGAACGCGGTGCGGTCAGCCACGCGCTGCGCTTGCTGCAAGTTGTGAGTAACGATGGCAATCGTGTACTTCTCTTTCAGCTCAAGCATCAGATCTTCCACGCGGCGCGTGGCAATCGGGTCGAGCGCGGAGCACGGCTCATCCATCAAGAGCAACTCGGGTTCGACGGCAATCGCGCGCGCGATGCACAAGCGCTGCTGCTGACCACCGGACAAGGACAACCCGCTTTGGTGCAGCTTGTCCTTTACTTCATCCCACAACGCGGCACCGCGCAGCGCGTTCTCCACGCGCTCGGCGTGGTCACCCTTGAAGCCGTTCAGCTTCAGACCGAACGCCACGTTCTTGAAGATGCTCATCGCGAACGGGTTCGGCTGCTGGAACACCATGCCGATCGAGCGACGCACGGCCACCGGATCCACGTCTTGTGCGTAAATGTCTTGGCCGCGGTAATTCACCGAGCCCGTGAAACGGAAGCCGTTCACGAAGTCATTCATGCGGTTCAGGCTGCGCAGCACGGTGCTCTTCCCGCACCCAGAAGGGCCGATAAAAGCCGTAATCTCGTTGGAAACGATCGGAATATCCGTATCACGCACGGCCAAAAAGTTGCCGTAGTGCAAGGTCTTGATGCGGCAGTCCATCACCACCGGCGCCTCGTCCGCCGTTGGCTTGAGTTCACGAGTGTCGCTGATGCGACCGGAGGCGCCGTCTGCCTTCAACATGTTCGGAGCGAATTCTTGGGTCATGGGTTGATCCTCGAAAGTTGAGACTAGCGAGCCCCTCAGTGTTCCTGCGGCCGGCGCGTCACGATCTGCGCGGTAACGTTCAAAACCAACACGATGCTGACGAGCACGAGCGAGGCTGCCCAGGCGAGTGCCACCTGGTGCTCGAACGGGCTACCCGCAAAGTTGTAAATCAGCACAGACAAGGAAGCGACGGGCTGGAGCAGCTTGCCGTCGAACCAGTAGTCACTGAACAAGGCAGTGAAAAGCAGCGGCGCGGTTTCACCCATGGCCCGCGCCAAGGCCAACATCACGCCCGTCAAAATGCCGGGAATCGCCGTTGGGATCACGATTTGCAGTATGACCTGCGCGCGTGTAGCGCCCATGCCGAACGCGGCCATCTTCATCTTGGAAGGCACACCGCGCAGCGCGGACTCACTGGTCAGCATCACGGTCGGTATCATCAAGATCGCCATGGCGCACGCGCCTGCGAACGCACTGAATGAACCCGTCAGCACCACGACCGTCGCGTAGGCAAACACGCCAGCAAGAATCGACGGCAAACCCGTGAGCACCTTGGCCGAGAAACGCACCACCGTAGCAAGCTTGCTTTCACCCCCGTACTCGGCCAGGTACACGGCGCCCAAGAAGCCGAGCGGCAAGGCCAAGCCGGTCGACAGGGCGACGACGACCAGAGTGCCGAGCACGGCGTTACCGATGCCGCCGCCGTCCATGCCTGCGCCAGGCGTGAGCTCGCTGAACAAACTCGGGCTGAGCAACGCGCCGCCTTTGACCAGCAGCATGTACAGCACTGAAAACAGCGGAAACATCGCGATCAGACTGAGGCCGACGGCCGCCACGGTGAGCGCGGTGTTGCCCAGCGTGCGCCGCTCCCCCATCGAACGCCGAAACGAGACAGGCGAGCTCACCGGAACGAGACGGGGAGTCATAGTCGGGTTGGCCATCAGCCGAGCCCTTTCAATTCGCGAGTCGTGCGCAGCATGATGAAAGAGCCAAGCGCGTTCACGGCCAGCGTGATCAGCATCAGTACGAATGCCGCGTACATCAGCGCGCCGACTTCCACCTTGCCGGCCTCGGGGAAGTGGTTAGCGAGCAGCGCGGCGAGCGTATTGCCGGGCGAGAACAAGGACCAGCCGAAGACGTTGGCGTTACCGACCAACATCGCCAAGGCCATGGTTTCACCGAGTGCGCGACCGAGGCCGAGTACGAGCGCACCGAAGATACCGCCGACTGCAGTCGGCAAAGTGACACGGAAGATGACCTCCCAACGCGTCGCACCGAGGCCGTACGCGGCTGCAGCCAAGCGCGGGGGTACGGCTGCCATCGCCTCACGCGAGATGGCGGTGACGGTCGGCAAAATCATGATCGACAACACGAGTGACGCCGGGAAAACCCCGGGACCGCTCAAGCGCGTCGAGAAAAACGGAATCGACCCCAGGTGCTCGTTGAACCAACCGGACGGGCCACGCACGGCCGGGATGAGCACGAAGATGCCCCACAGGCCGTAAACCACGCTCGGAACCGCGGCCAGAAGCTCGATCACGTTCTTCATGATCAGCTCCACCCGACGCGGCACGAAGCCTTGGCTCAAGACCAACGCCACGGTCACACCCAAAAAACCGCCGATGGCCAGCGCCAAGAACGACGTATAAAGGGTACCGACGATTTCGGGCAGAATGCCGAAGTGGCCGTTATTCGCGTCCCATACCGAACTCGTGATGAAGCCGAAGCCGTAGTCCGCGATTGCGGTCTTCGCGTGGCGCATCACTTCGAACACGACGCCTGCGAGCAGGAGCACGACGCCCACGCCGAACGCGTAGGCGACGTTCTTGAAAGCGACGTCGAAGCCCTTCTGCCACGCGGTCGGAGGCCGAGATACGGGCGAGCGGAAAGCTTCCGTGAGATCCGGATTTGCAGTCGCTGTGGTCTTGCGGGTTGCCATATCTAGCCTCTGATCTTTGGTATCCGAAGAGCGGCCGACGCCTGCCCAGCATTCACCTCACTCGATCGTGTCGACGGCCTTGAGCACGGTGGCTGATACCGCGTCCGGGAGCGGGATGTAGAAGAGGCTCTCGGACAGCTTCTGTCCGTCCGTGAGGCACCACTTGAGCACGCTCTTCAGCGCGGTCGCCTTGGCCTTGTCGTCGTACTTCTTGTGCGCGAGGATCCAGGTGTACGTGACGATCGGGTAGGACTCATCGCCACCGGGGTCGGTCACCCAAGCGCGCAGGTCAGCGGGCAGCTCCACCGCGGCGAGCGCGGTGGCCGAAGTCTTCAGCGACGGGACAATGAATTTGCCAGCCTTGTTCTCGAGCGCCGCCATCGGCTGCTTCGTGCTCGCGGCGAACGCGAACTCGATGTAGCCAATCGCGCCTGGGGTCTGGTGAATTTGCGCCGCAACGCCATCGTTCTTGGCGCCGCCGACACCCACGGGCCAGTCCACGGATTTCCCTACCCCAGGCTTGGCTTTCCACTTCTCGCTGATGGCAGCCAAGTGTTGGGTGAACACGAAGGTCGTGCCACTGCCGTCCGAGCGATGCACGACCGAGATGTCCAGCTTGGGCAGCTTCACGCCCGGGTTGGTCTTCACGATCTTCGGGTCATCCCAGTGCTTGATCTCGCCCAGGAAGATACCTGCGTAGGCTTCACGGCTGAGCTTCAGCTCGGGCACGCCTTCGAGGTTGTAGGCGAGCACGATGTTGCCGGCGGTCATTGGCAGCAGGATCACGTTGTCCTTGGCAGCCTTGATCTCGTCGTCGCTCATCGCCGCATCGCTGGCGCCGAAGTCGGTTTGGCCTTCGGTGAAGGCCTTGATGCCAGCACCGCTGCCTGTGGACTGGTAATTGACGCGAATGTCTTTGTTCTTTTCGCCAAACTCACGGAACCAGCGTGAGTAGAGCGGCGCCGGGAAGCTGGCGCCCGACCCGGTGAGGGTGACCGGGCCGGCAGCAGGCGCCGGAGCCACGACAGCTGCTGCAGCCGAATCAGCGGCGGGAGGCGATTCCTTCTTGTCGCAACCCAACGCCGAAAAAACCAGACCAACGAACAGGGCGATCGCCGCCCCCGTGTGTGTACCCGAGATCATGTATGGGCCTTCCTCGTCACTCGATGTTGAAGGCGTGGTACGCGATCTAGAGCCCTCCGTCAGGCGCGAAGCGCTCTGCCATCAAATCGTTACCTAACGGACACTCGGATGTTTGGCACACGGCGTTCCGAGCGGATAAATAGCGGCTTCCAGCGTGGGAACGCGGCCGCTGTTCAGTGCTCGGAAAGAGCGCTTTTTGGTGGAAAGCCGCTAGGCGACAGCGCGCTTTTCTTGCGGCGGATCGCTCTTCAACACGACACCGAACACCGTGCCTACGCCCGGCTTACTCTCCACGTTCACCGTGCCGCCCATGGCTTCCGCCATGTGCTTCACGATCGACAACCCGAGGCCCGTTCCGCCAATGTCACGCGACCGCCCAGCGTCAACGCGATAGAAGCGCTCGAACAGGCGCGGCAGGTGGCGCGCTTCGATGCCGGGGCCATCGTCCTCGACCAGCAGCTCAACAGTTTGACCGTGCGTCACCGCACGCAAGCGAATCGTGGTGCCCGCGGGGCAGTACTTGACCGCGTTGTCCACCAAGTTGGTCAGCACGTGCTCAAGCGCGCGGCGATCGGCGATCACTCGCGGCGCGTCTTCTGGAGCGTCATTTTCCAGCGCGGTCCCGCGCTTGGCGGCGCGCTCGCTAAACAGGCTCAGGACTTGATCGTACACCGCGTCAATCACCAGCGGCTCCATGTTGAGCTTCAGCCCGCGCGATTCGATGCGCGACAGGTCCAATAAGTCTTCGACGAGGTCGTGCAGGCGCTCGGCATTGCGCTCGATGATGCCCAGGAAGGCGCGCGTCGCGGTCGGGTCGTCAGAGGCGGCGTTTTGCAACGTTTCGGCGGCCGAGCGCACGGCGGTGACCGGCGTACGCAACTCGTGCGAGACGTTGGCGACGAACTCACGGCGCAGCGATTCGAGCCGACGCACCTCGGTGACGTCCACGAACACCGCCAAAAGACCGCCCTTGTCCCCCGCTAGTTGCGCGGCGCGCACCAGCAAGCGGCGTGGCTGCAGGGTGCCAAAGTCGACCTCGCGCGTCACGGGCTCGAACGAACCTCGCGCCAGATCCAGCAGCTCCTTCAGCTCGGCGTGGCGCACGACCTCCAGCACGGTCTTGCCAACGGAGTCCGGCCCGACCAGCAGCATTTCGCGCAGCGAAGGATTGAGCACGTAAATGTGCCCCGAGCGATCCAGGAGCAGCACGCCTTCCTGCATGCTCGCTAGAATTCCACCTAAGCGATCACGCTCCTCGCGCAACTCACCCAGGGTGCGCGACAAATTCTTGGCCAAGCCATCCAGAGCGCGACCGAGCTCGCCGAATTCGTCATCACCGGTTTGGCGTGCTCGCGTGCTCAAGTCACCGTCTGCCATACGCCGCGCGACTTCGGTCAGCGAGCGCGCAGTGCGCGAAGCGAGCTCTGCCGCCAACGTCGATACGATGATCGCCGCTGCGAGTGCCAGCGCGGTCGCCATCGTCAGCGTCTTGCCGAGCTCGGCACGCGCCATGTCGACTTCGGTCAGCGGCAGTGCGACGCGCGCCACACCTGCGATCTCATCCGCGCGCGTGAACGGCACCGCCACGACCAACATGTGTCCGTCCACGACCGACACGTAACCCGGCTCCGAACCCCTCAACGCGAGTGCGCCGCGCACCTCCGGCCGATCACCCAGGCTCACGGGCTCGTCGTGCGCGCGCGAGTCACCGAGCACGGTGCCGTCCTTGCGCAGCAAGGTGACGTCGGCATTGGAGCGCTCTGCCAAATCATGCGCCAAGTCATGCCAGCGCGCGTGATCTTCCCAGAGCGCATACGAAGACTCCGCGCCCAGCGCGACCAACTTGGCGCGCACGATCAACTCTGCGCGCACCCGAGCCGTGAGCTCACGCTCCAACCGATCACTCGAATAGGCATAGGCGACGATCACCGACACGATGATCACCCCGAGCGAGGTCAGAAAGAGTTTGGCGCGGATGCCGAGCTTCAAGTCGTCGCCTCGTCGGGCGTGCCGACGAAGCGATAACCGACGCCGCGCACGGTCTCCACGTAGTCCCGCGCTGCTTCCAGCTTTTCACGCAGGCGTTTGACGTGCGTATCTACGGTGCGGGTCGTGATGTCCGCTTGAATGCCCCAAACGTCGTCCAGCAAGGTGCTGCGCGTTTGGACGCGATTTTTGCGATCGTACAGCGTAACGAGCAGCTTGAACTCGAGCGCGGTCAGCTCGATCTCCAAGGCTTCGACCCAAACGCGGTGCGCGTCACGGTCAATCTTGAGTTTGCCGAACTCAACGATGGCTTCTACGTCTTTCGGTTCGGCGCGGCCGCGCCGGACGACCGCCTGAATGCGCAGCAGCAGCTCGCGCACGCTGAACGGCTTGGTCACGTAGTCGTCCGCGCCCAGCTCGAAGCCGACCACGCGGTCGATCTCTTCACCACGAGCGGTCAACATGATCACGTTGATGCCCCTGGTCGCGGGTGACTCTTTGATTTGCCTGCAGACTTCCGTGCCCGGCACATCAGGCAGCATCAAGTCCAACAGCACGACCTCGGGCTTTTGCTCGCGGGCAATGCGCAAGCCCTCACGTCCCAGCTTGGTCACGAATACTTCGTGGCCGGCCTGCCGAAGGTTGTACTCCAGCACCTGCTGCAGATCGGGCTCGTCTTCGACGATTAGAATGCGTGTCATCCAGGAAACCGGGTACCGGGAAAATGTGACGATCGCGTGGCGACCGGGTAGCACTCCTGTGTGAAACGACTAGGCCGGGGTACCGGCTGAGCCCGGGCTGGCCGTTTCTGAGTCAGGATTCTAGCCCAGATCGGGCTCAAGCGCGCGCCAGCGCGGACTCGCGGGGACTCGCGGCTGGATTCGGACGGATCTGGGGAGAGCTTGGAGCCCGGTCCGACGAGCATGGCGTGGCCGCGCCACATGACGCGCCGCCGCACAGCAGCAACCGCCCAGACCCCCCACATCCCCAGTCCAATTTCGAAACCGACGACGCGGTCGATCTCCTCACCGCGAGCCGTGAGCATCACCACTGGTAACGCTCGCGTCGCCGGATTGTCTTTGATCGTGCGGCACACCTCGGTGCCGGACAGACTCC
>JBDTJC010000138.1:0-2588 GCA_039936055.1 Polyangiaceae bacterium
GGAAAAACGCCTGGTTCGATTCGCGCGGGCTCGTGCGCGAGAACAAGAACGGGAACAGGATTTTCTCGCTCAGGCCGATGTCCGGGTCGCGATACGACCAGTACAAGGGCGTGATCATGTCCAGCTCCGTGCGGCCACGGTAGCGCCCGTACAGCGGCGAGGCGAACGTGCTCTCACCGTGCTCGCCGCGCGCGGCCACGAACAGCGGAGTGGCCAGCAGCCAGGAATTGCCTTTGTATCCGTAGTGGAAGAACGGCAGCACCGTCGTGTGCCGCTCGTCTTTGCCCCAGAAGCTGTAATAGAGCGGGAAGAGATGGAAGCTATCCATCGCCTGCGTGTGACGACGGAAGTACGGCCCCCACATGTCCGTCCACGACAAGTCCCGGTCGCTGTAGCGGTAGTAGTGCAGCAGCGGCGGGATGACCTCGTACTTCGTCTTCGCGTTTTGCCCATAGAAATAGAGCGGCGCGATGCCGAAATCAATGTCCTGCGCGGTGCGCATGTCGCAGTTGGAGCCGCCCGTCCACGAACAGAAGAGGGGGCCGACCATGTTGAAGCCTCCCTGGTCGTTGTGGTTCGTGTACGTGAGCAGCGGCGGGATCAGCGTGTAGCCGCCGTGTTTGCGCGTGCCCGTGAAGTACAGCGGAGCGAGCCAATTGTCGCTCTCGTTCGGCGCGCTGCGGTTCAGGAGCGGGCCGATCAACGTGGTGCGGGTCTTCGCGAGCTTGTCGCGTAGATTCCAAAACACCGGGAAGAGGATGTCATCCGCGCGTTCGGCACTGCGGCGGTTGTAGTAGAGGCCACCGAATAGCGATGCGCGATCCAGCTCAAGCGGCTTCGTGCGCGAGGGCATGGTGCGCTCGGCCCACACCGGGAAGGCCAAGCGGAAGCGATACTTGTCGCTCTCCTCGGTCACGTACGGACCGTAGAAGGTGAGCTTCGTGCTGTGCGGGTTGCGCCCGAGCTCGGTCATGTCCGGCTCGTTGTCAGAGCCGATCACCTCGAATTGCGACTGCTTGAGCTGCAAGGGCTCGTCAGGCAGCGAAGGTTCACTGCCGGGTGCGGCGAGCGAGTCGTCGCCACCAGAAGCGGCGTGCATTTCAGGCGTGCCGGGCGGAGGCGCTTCCTTCTTCTTCTTCTTGCCCTGGGGCGGAGCGCCGCCGCCGAAGCCGCCACCGGGCAGCCCGCCGCCGCCCGGACCGCCGAAACCCTGCGCGCCCGCCAGCGATGCGCCGCAGAACACGCCTAAGAAGAGAGCAAACGCGCACAGCCGCGTCGCGAAACTACCGCTCAATGGTTGCTCCCAGGCGCCGGAGCCGGAGCCGTGGCGAAAATTTGCAGGATGCGCGCGGCGGCATCGGCGCGCGCGACTTGCTCCTGCGTGTGCGAAGCCAGATCTTTGAGCTGCACTTGGTTCTGTTCAACCTCGGAATCACCGATCACGATGCATACGCGGGCACCCAGGCCATCCGCGCGGCGCAGCATGCTCTTCATGGAGTTGCCGCGGCCGTCCAAGACGGTGACTAGGCCGTGTTCGCGAAGGTCACGCGCCAACGACAGCGCGGACAGCGTGGCCCGCTCGCCCAAAGGCGCGATGAAGCACGGCGTAGGCCGATCAATCGTTCCCTCACCCAATGCCAACAGGATGCGTTCCAGCCCCATGCCACAGCCAATGGCCGGGATTTGTGGGCCGCCCAGGCTCTTCAACATGTTGTCGTAGCGGCCACCCGCGATCAGCGTGTTCTGCGAGCCGAGCCCGCCCATGCTGGATTGAATCTCGAATACGGTGCGCGTGTAGTAGTCGAGCCCGCGCACGAGGCCCGGCGTGATTTGGTACGGCGTGCCGAGCGCATCCAAGCCGCGCAGCACGGCTTGCCAATGCTCGCGGTCTTCGGGGAGCAGCGAATCGAGGATCGACGGCGCGTCGGCCACGGCCGCGCGATCCCGCGGGTCTTTCGAATCCAGGATGCGCAGCGGATTGTCTTCGAGCCGCTTCTTGGCGTGATCACTGAGCGCTTCCGCGCGTGGGCGTAGGTGATCCAAAAGTGCTTGGCGATACGCCGCGCGGCTTTCCAGCCCGCCAATGGAGTTTACCGCGATGGTCAGCTCCGTGATGCCCAGCGACTTCAGGAAGCCGTGCAACAGATCCAGCAACTCTGCGTCGCAGGCGGGGCTCGCATCCCCGTACAGTTCACAGCCCGCTTGATGGAACTGGCGATAGCGACCGCGCTGTGGCTGCTCGGCGCGGAACATGGCGCCAATGTAGTACCAGCGCGACACCGGTTCCTGAGCCTGCACGCTGTTGGTCAGGTAAGCGCGCGCCGAGCCTGGCGTGCCCTCGGGGCGCAACACGAGGATGTCCCCGCTGCGCTCCAGCTCGAACATTTGCTTCTCGACGATTTCAGAAGTCTCGCCGGTCGAGCGCACGAACAAGTTCTTGTGCTCGAGGATCGGCGTACGGACTTCGGAAAACCCGGCCAAGGCCATCGCGCCGCGGAACGTTTGCTCGACGCGCTGCCAGCGTCTGACCTCGTCGGGGAGGATGTCGTTCGTCCCCTTGACGGCGCGGAATTGCATGACTTTCGATC
>JBDTJC010000139.1:0-50575 GCA_039936055.1 Polyangiaceae bacterium
AATGAGCCACCAGGGCGCGCCGCGCAGCAGGTAGGCCGCAGCAAGCTGCACGGCAACGAGCGCCGTGCACACATATTTCGTGCGCGCGCAGGGCCCGTACAAGTCTTTGATCTGCGGATACTTGAGCCGCATCTCGCGCCGACGCTGCGCGTGCGGCTCACGCTCAGAGGACCAGATGAAGCGAAGGCGCGGCGCGTTCATGACGGTGCGCATTGTCGCACAGCCCGGTGCGAACCGACGAGTGTCCAAAAAAGGTCTAGTACGACGACCCGGAACTCCGTTCCGGGTTGTCGTACGTCGAGACAGATAGAGTACTGAGGGCAGATTTGCCGCACGGGAGGGTTTCTGCGGCCCTCACCCTCGAGGGCCGCGGAAACCCGGAACGCACATCCGAACCGAAGTACTGGTAAAGCCGCGGGCAGAGTGAAAATTTTACAGCGTTTCGCTGAGGAGCCCAGTCGTGACCACCCTGCCCGAGCTCGTAACCGCCACCGTCATTCGCTGGACGCTCCGGTGCGGCTTCTTGGTCATGTTTATGCAGGCCGGCTTTGGGCCCGTGGAAACCGGCCTGTGAAGCGCTCGAAAACTTAATCGAAGTGAATTCAAATGGTTAGATGACAAAGCCCAGCGCGAGCAGCACTGGCCGCTCGAGCGAGGGCCGGACGAGCACACTTCGTTGAGTGAGCTCGGCTCTGAACGGCATCTTCCGGAAGATGCCTGGAGGCGCTCAGCGCCCTGCCAGGAACGGCAGCCGCTGAAACAGCCATTCCGGCGTATTCTTGACGATGGGCATCGTAGCGCCCCAAAAGGAAGGCACGTACGCCTCTGCGGCGCGAGCATCCAGGGCGCGCACGATGGCCACTGCCACGGCGTGCGGCTTGCCGAACAGCGCGTGCTTCTTGTGATTCCGAGTCATCGGCGTGTCTACCGGGCCGAGCTTCAGCGTGGTCACCGCGACACCTGCGGCGTACAGGCGCGTGCGGAGCCCCTGAAGGTAGGTATTGAGCGCGCCTTTGGCGGCCCCGTACGTGTAGTTGCGCGGGCGCCCGCGGTCCCCGGCGACTGAGGTAATCACGCCGATGCAACCGTTTCCAGCTGCTTCCAAGTGATTCGCCAGAGGGATCAAGAGGGAGACGACGCTCGTGAAGTTGATGCGCAGAGTCTTCTCGGCTTCCTCGAAGCAGCGCTCACTGGCGAGCTGGTCCCCCAAGTCACCGTGCGCGATCAGCACGGTGTCCACGCGGCCGAGCGTGAGAATCGCTTGTTGGACAGTGGCTTCGTTGCGCTCTAGCTCGGCGAAGTCCGCCGTTTGCGTGGTAACCGCGGTGACCGCACAACGCCGCGCAACTTGAGCCAACTTTTCCGGATTGCGAGCCACCAGGTGCAAGCGGCAGCCACGTGCTGCAAAAATCACGGCGGCCTCCGCCGCAACTGCCGACGTCGCTCCGAAAATCAGTACGTGCTCTGGGCCCAAGGCGGAGCGTTTGGCCCTCATTAGAAACCGATCTTGCGCATCACGAAGCGTGGCAACGCGCGGATCACCAGCATCACCAAGCGCCACATTCCGGGCGTGTAGATGACGGATTTCCGTTTGTCCATCGCTCGCACCACGTCACGCGCAACTTGGTCGGGCTCGCCAGCAAACGGCGGCGGCTTCAAGCCCGCGGTCATCGCCGTCTTCACGAAGCCTGGCTTGACACACAACACGTTGAGCCCGGCCGCGTGATACTTATGGTCCATCGCTTCCAGATAAATGGACAAGCCGGCTTTAGCGGAGCCGTAAATGGCGACCGGCTTACGCCCGCGATCCCCGGCAACGGACGAGAACACGGTCAGCCAACCACCACCGCGCGCGAGCAGCCGCTTGCGCGCGTGCTCGCAGAACACCAACGTGTGCGCGTAGTCGAATGTAACGAGCTTGCGACACAGCTCGATGTCCGCCTCGAGCGCTTCTTGCGAGGCGAAGATGGCCGCAGTGACGACCACGGCGTCGAAGCCGCCGAGTGCGGCGTCCGCCGCATCCAACGCGGCGGCGAAGCCCTCTGGCTTGGCGAGATCACAAACCGCGTAGCCCACCTCCGCTTGCGTGGGCGAGTGCGCCTTCAGATCCGCGGCGCTGCGCTGCAGCTCAGCCTCGTCATTTGCTAGGAGAAATACCGCGTCCCCTCGTTCCACCAGGCGGCGCGCTACGGCGCGCCCCATTCCGCTTGTGCCACCGAATACGATTGATTTCATGCTGTATCGCCAAACAGTCGCTTCGACTGCGCACTGCGCAATCGCCGCTTCGGATCCCACTTCTCGCGCAGGGCCATGAACGCGGGCAACCGCGGCTCCATGGCCTCAAAGTGATCGGCGCGGGTGAAGCGATCCTTCGTCAGATAGATGCGGCCCTTCGCTGCGATGACAAATTCATTCAGGTTGTCGATGATGCCTTGTAGGCCAGGCGCGACGGCCATGTCGACGGCGATCGACGTGCCCTCCAACGGGAAGGACAGCACGCCCTTGCCCTCGGGCCCGCAATCCTTGATCACGCACAAGGGCGAGGCGCCGCCGAGCTTGGTCAAGAGCTGCATGAATTCTCGAACGGCGGGCGCGCCCGCGGCGCGCGGCAGCACACACTGGTACTGCGTGAAGCCACGCGAACCGTAAGCGCGATTCCAATCCAAGATCGCGTCCAGCGGATAAAAGAAGGGATCCGGCGCGACGAGGCCCGCCGCCTTGCGGCGCAAGTGCTTCCAATAATACGCCGTGTTGAACAAGCTCGCGGTCACCGGGTTGAGCGCAAAATTCGGAAGCACGACGGGGAACGTGATTTTCTTGGCTAGGGCCGGAGCCGCAGGCGGGGCCTCTTCCGGTGTCGCCCAGCGACCCGCCATCATGATGCCTCGACCCATCCTTCTGCCGCGGCTCAGGCAATCAATCCAGCCCATGGACATCGGAAACCCGTGCGCAGCGCGCTGCAGCGAGGCCAGGAACTCATCCAGCCCGCCCACGCGCTCGCTCTCCATCCACAACCAGGGGCTACTAATGCGCTTCAACACGCACTCGACCTCCAGCACGTGGCCGAGCAGCCCCATGCCACCAATGGTGCCGTAGAACAGATCCGGATCCTGCGTCGGGGAACACTCCACGATGCTGTCGTCTGCCAAACGCATGCGCAGACTGCGCACGTGCGCACCGAAACAGCCATCCACGTGGTGGTTCTTGCCGTGCACGTCACTGGCCACCATGCCGCCGAGGGTGACGAACTTGGTGCCGGGCGTCACGGGCGTGAACCAACCGCGCGGGATGAACAACCGGTTCATTTCCGCGAGGCTGAGGCCGGCTTCAGCGCGCAAGACACCACTGGCTTCGTCGAAGCTGAGGATGCGATTGGCCAGGCGCGTGCCGACCACCTTGTCCTCTGGGCTCGCGGGCAACGAGGAGTCCCCATATGAGCGGCCCAAGCCGCGGGATAGCGCGGCGCCCGCCGTCGTCAGCTCCAGGTTCTCGGTCAGGACCTCGCGGCCTGGAACCGCCAAGCGCCCCCACCCCGCGAGTTCAGCCGCCGGCGCGCTCGGGACTGCCTCGGCCTCGACGAGCGGGCCACGCGCGGCGGCTACACGCTCTAAATGTTGGGCACCGGACACACGGCACGTTATTCCGGAACATTCGCGTCGGCAAGCCGTCAGTTCGTGACGCGAACCGCCGGCGTCCAGGCACGCTTACCGTCCGCGAGTTCTAGTCGCGCGCGGACGTAGCCTTCATCGCCCCGCAACGTGTAGACCGCCGGGCCTTGACCCTCGGCGCGGCGTGCCAGCTCTTGCCCGCCCTGCCCGATGAAGATGACGGTCACGTGCGGCTGCACGGCTTCGACCTCGTAGACCCGATCGCGCACCGCGATGCGGCGCAAATCGATACCCGTCGACGCGTACAAATCCCCCAGGCCCATGGCCGCGCAAATCGGCCCGGGATCGGTGACGGCACCGAAGGTCGATATCCACGCGCGGCCCGGGGTTGCCGGCGGATCGCTCGAGACATCGATGTGATGCTCGTCGTCGACGCCGACGCCCATGAAGTCCGCCCCGGAGGAGAGCGCGATGTCCCAGAGCGATTCGTGGGACGGGTGCGTCGCATCACCGGCCGAGTGCACGTAAGGATGACCGCTCGCGATCTCCAAGAGCGGGGCGTCGCGTGCGTCCGTCACGTCCGCCGCAGTCAGTGCCCAGTCGAAATTCGGATGATTCACGATCGCCACGCCACCTTGCATGCGTACTTGACTGATCGCGTTGGAGAGTGCCGCCGCGGCGCTGCCGAAGCTGCCACCCGGGATGCGCGTTTGCGTGCACAACGCGTTCACGTGCACCTGACGACCTTTGCCGGTCATCGTGATCTCTTCCCCAGAAATCAACACAAAGCCCGGTTCTTGCAGCGAGGCGTAGCGGGACGGCTTGGACAAAATGTTGTGATCCGTGAGCGCCAAGAACCGATAGCCGTGGCTGCGATACCAGACGATGGTCTGCTCCGGACTGCTCCCGCCATCACTCAGGGTGGTGTGCGTGTGCACATTGCCCTTCTGAAAGTGAGTCACGTCCAGCGTGCGCGTGAAATGCGGCTGGCGTAGCGGCGGCGGCGGCGCCGAATGCGCGGACCGCGGCTCCACTTCCGCACCAAAGCCCATGCCGCTGAGCAGGCCCAGCGCACAGATTAGAATCGTGGCGATTCCCCGGTGGTGCAAAGCTAACGGCATATGGGTGGGACGACTGCAGATACCGCATCGCCCACCCGAACCATAGCGCGAGCTAGGCCCGCCGCCCAAAACCCCGCGTCAGCAGCGCAAATGCAGGGCCTGGGTTGCCTGCACCCGGAAACAGCCAGCGCATGAAATTGGCGGGGCGGGAACCCTCCGGAGTCAATTGATAGATGCTCCTGAATGTTGGTTGTTTCGCGCTTGCGGCAAATGACCGGAGCGCAGCACGCGACATTTGTGAGGGGTAGTCGCAAAGCTAGCCGACCGACGCGCTGCTGCGCCGGGTTTTCGCCTTCCGGTGCGCGTCGGCAACCTGTCGGATTTCGCCGGCCGCGCGTCACTTGGCTTCGGAGCGCTAAAAGTTTCACTCGACGAGGTCTTGGGGAAGACCGATGATGAAACCGGGCAAAAACCGCGCGCCGCGCGGCGGCGGTTTCGTTGCGACCATGAGCACACCCCACGAGCCATCCCGAGAGGCGGAGCGACGCTCGTTCGTCGTCACCGGTATGGTGCAGGGCGTCGGCTTCCGCCCGTTCGTTTCGCGTCTTGCGCAGGAGTTCGGGCTCGCAGGCTTCGTGCTCAACCGCGCTGGGGAAGTTCACGTGGAGGCGGAAGGGGCCCTGGGCGCGCTTGAGGGGTTCGAGCGCGCCTTGTTACGCCGGGCTCCTCCCCTCGCCTTCGTCGCGGGGCTTCGCTGTGAGCGACTAGCGCCGGACGGCCGCCACGGTTTCTCGATCGTGAGCAGTGAGTTCGGCAGCGCGCAGCCGTTCATCGTTCCGGATGCCGCCACTTGCGAGCAGTGCCTGAGTGAATTGTTCGACCCCACGAACCGCCGGCATGGCTACCCGTTTTCGAACTGTACCGAATGCGGTCCACGACTGACAATCATCGAGGCGGCTCCCTATGACCGCGCCCGCACCACGATGCGCGGCTTCCCGCTGTGCTCGGAGTGCCAAGCCGAATACGAGGACCCGTCGAATCGGCGCTTTCACGCCGAACCCACGGCTTGTGCGAGCTGCGGCCCGCGACTCACGCTGCTGGCAGCTTCCGGAAGCGTGCTCGAGACGGCAGACCCGGTGCTCGAAACCGCCCGCGCACTGCTCGCGGAACAAGTGGTCGCAGTCAAGGGCGTCGGTGGCTTTCATTTGGCGTGCCTGGCGAGCAGTGAGCAAGCCACCGAGCAGCTGCGCCGGCGCAAAGGGCGCGACGAGAAGCCCTTTGCAATTCTAGTACGGAGTGCGGTGCAGGCGGGTGAACTGTGTGAGCTCAATGCGCAGGAACTCGCGCTGCTCGAGCACTCGGCGCGCCCAATCGTGCTCGCGCGGCGGCGCAGCGGAGCGAATATCGCCTCATCTGTCGCGGGCGCGAGCCCGCTCCTGGGCGTGATGCTCGCCCACTCCCCACTACAACACCTGCTGTGCCAGGCCGTGGCGGATGCGCCGCTCGTCATGACCAGCGGAAACCCGAGCCACGAGCCCATCGCCTATCAGGACGAAGACGCGCAAGCTCGCTTGTCACCACTTGCCGACTGCATGCTGACTCACAATCGCCCCATCCATTTGCGATGCGACGATTCAGTCGTGCGCCTGATACACGGCGCGCAAACCACCTTGCGGCGCGCGCGCGGCCTGGCCCCACGCCCCACGCCCCTCGGTCAAGCCTTAAAACGGCCCATTTTGGCGCTGGGCGCGAACGACAATGCCACCTTCGCGCTCGGTCGGGGTGACCACGCGCTGGTCAGCCACCACCTCGGGGATCTGTCGAATGCGAGTTCACTGTGCGCTTATCGCGCAGCGATCACCCACTACGAGCGGTTGTTCGGGGTGGAACCGGAGCTCGTCGTGCACGACTTGCACCCGGACTACGCCTCCACGGACGTAGCCCGCGCGCTGGGCCGAGAGCGCGGTGTGGCGTTGCTGGGCGTGCAACACCACCACTCCCACGTGGTCAGTTGCATGGTCGAGCACGGGCTCGCCGGACCCGTGTTGGGCATTGCCTGTGACGGCAGCGGCTACGGCCCAGACGGCACGATTTGGGGCGGCGAGCTCTTGCTCTGCAATCGCCGGAGCGCGCAGCGTGTCGCTCACCTCCGCCCAGTGCCGATGCCGGGCGGCGAGCGTGCGGTGAGCGAACCGTGGCGCATGGCGCTGGCTCATCTGCTCGATGCGGAGGTCTCGGTCGACTCATTGCCCAGCGGCGTTGACCCGCAGGCGCGCCGCGTCGTGTCACGCATGCTCGAGCGCGACTTCAACTGTCCGCGCACGAGCAGCGTGGGACGGCTATTCGACGCAGTGTCCGCGTTGTGCGGCGTGCGCCTGCACTCGAGCTACGAGGGCCAGCCGGCAATCGAG
Organism: Polyangiaceae bacterium; assembly: GCA_039936055.1. Taxonomy (GTDB): domain Bacteria; phylum Myxococcota_A; class Polyangia; order Polyangiales; family Polyangiaceae; genus PMG-095. The sequence goes on from JBDTJC010000139.1 coordinate 7,081, forward strand.
TTGGAGTGGGCGGCCATGCGCTCCCGCGCCCCCGCCCCGGCCTACCCGTACCGAATCGCGCCCACCGCTCCAGACGCTCCGCTCGTACTCGACACGCGCGAATTGATACGAGCCGTTGCCCACGACGTGCGCGCGGGCGTGCCCGTGGCGGCCATCGCCTTACGTTTCCACGTTACCCTCGCGGCCGCTTGGTGTCAGTTGTGCATCCAGCAGCGCGCCGAACATGGGCTGTCACAGGTGGTGCTGGGCGGCGGCGTGTTTGCGAATGCACTGCTAGTCACCGAGCTGACCGAGCGCCTCACTCGAGAGTCCTTCCAAGTGTTTCGCGCGCACGCTCACCCTGCGGGTGATGGCGGGCTTTGCTTGGGGCAATTGGCGATCGCCGCCGCGCGCGATGGATGGGCCGCGTAATGTGCTTGGGCGTGCCGGGCCTGGTCGTGTCGCGCGAGCAAGAGGATGACTTGCTGATGGGCCGCGTAGATTTTGGCGGGGTTTCGCGCAAAGTTTGTCTGGAACACGTGCCGGACGCAATGCCCGGGGACTACGTGCTCGTGCACGTCGGCTTCGCGCTGTCACGCATCGACGCCGCGGAAGCACACAAGATCTTCGAGCTCTTACGCGAGCTCGATCAACTAAGCGAGTTCGCTGACGAAGGGCCATCGCCTCCGACCTGGGAGCCTGAATCATGAGACGCCTGGAAGCCACCGAGAGCCGACGACTCGCACAGCATTGGGCCGACCGCATCGCTCTCAGCACGACCCGGCCCTGGCGCATCATGGAGATCTGCGGCGGGCAGACCCAAGCGATCGTTAAATTCGGCATCGACCAGCTGCTGCCGCCCGAGATCGAGCTGCTACATGGGCCGGGCTGTCCGGTGTGTGTGACCCCACTGGAGATGGTCGACCGAGCGTTGGCGATCGCCGCGCGTCCAGACGTCATTTTCTGTTCGTTCGGGGACATGTTGCGTGTGCCCGGCAGCGAGAGTGACCTGCTGCAAGCCAAGGCGCAGGGCGCGGACGTGCGCGTGCTCTACTCGCCACTGGACGCCCTGACGATCGCCAAGAAACACCCCGACAAGCAGGTGGTGTTCTTCGCGATCGGCTTCGAAACTACAGCGCCGGCCAACGCGATGGCCATTCACCGCGCCCGTGAGCGCGGCCTGACGAACTTCAGCGCGTTGGTTTCGCACGTGCTCGTTCCGCCGGCAATCACAGCTATTTTGCAGGATCCCGAGCAACGCGTGCAGGCGTTTCTCGGACCAGGCCACGTGTGTAGCGTGGTCGGCACTGCGGAGTACCTGCCGATTGCCGAGCGCTTCAAGATCCCAATCGTGGTCACGGGCTTCGAGCCGTTGGACCTACTTGAAGGCGTGTGGCGCGCAGTACAGCAGCTGGAAGCAGGCGAAGCGCGCGTTGAAAATCAATATAGCCGCGTCGTCCAAGATGCCGGCAACACGGCTTCACAAGCGCTGCTGCGCGAAGTGTTCGAGGTTTGCGACCGCAAATGGCGCGGGATTGGCTCCTTGCCCCAAAGTGGGCTGCAGCTGCGCGAAGCGTACCGCGCGCATGACGCCTGCTACGTGTTCGAGGTCCGTGACATCACGACGCAGGAGCCGGCGGCCTGCATCAGCGGGCAAATCCTGCGCGGCCTGAAGAAGCCGACGGACTGCACGGAGTTCGGCAAGCAGTGCACCCCCGAGCACCCGCTCGGCGCCACCATGGTCTCGAGTGAGGGCGCGTGCGCCGCGTACCACGCCTATGGGCGCGGCCCGATCCCTGCGACTCGGCTTGCACGCGGTGTCCAGGAGCGACTGTGACGAACGCGGCTTGCCCGATCCCACAGAGCCGTTACTCGCGCATCGTGCTGGGGCACGGCAGCGGCGGGCGGCTCAGCCAGGATCTGCTCGAGCACGTATTCTTGCCAGCGTTTTCCGGTGAAACGCTGGCAAGACGGGAAGACCACGCGCTACTCCCGGCGCCCACGGAGCCTGGGGCGCGGCTCGCATTCACCACCGACGCGTTCGTGGTGAGCCCGCTGTTCTTTCCGGGCGGAGACATCGGACGCCTAGCGGTGTGCGGCACGGTCAATGATTTGTGTGTCGGCGGCGCGATCCCACAATTCCTATCGGCCGCGTTCGTACTCGAAGAAGGGCTCTTGCTCGAGGACCTGAAGCGCATCGTGACCTCGATGGCGGCTACCTGCCGCGAGGCGGGCGTCGAGGTCGTCGCGGGCGATACCAAGGTCGTAGAAAAGGGCAAAGCAGACGGCGTATTCATCACGACCTCGGGCGTCGGCGTCGTTCCCGCAGGGCGCGAGCTGAGCATTTCTGGCGTGCGCCCAGGTGATGCCTTACTCGTGTCTGGACCGATTGGCGATCACGGTGTCGCCATCCTCAGCGTGCGCGAAGGCATTGATTTCGAGACTACGCTGCTCAGTGACTGTGCGCCCCTGGTGAGCCTGACGCGCGCCCTGCTCGAAACCAGCTCGGACATCCGCTGCATGCGCGACCCGACTCGCGGCGGCTTGTCGGGCGTGCTGCACGACATCGCGCAGCGCTCCGGCGTCGGCGTGCTGATTGACGAAGCGCTCGTCCCGGTGCGCCCGGAAGTGCGCGCCGCCTCAGAGATGTTGGGGCTTGACCCGCTGTACATCGCCTGTGAGGGCCGGCTGGTGCTGGCGGCCGCGCCTACAATCGCCGAACGCTTGCTCCGCGCCATGCGCGCGCACCCACTCGGCCAAGGCGCCGCACTCATCGGTCACGCCGTGGCCGAGCACCCGAAAATGGTGCGCATGCGCTCCCGCATCGGTGGCGAGCGCGTTGTCCCCATGCTGTCCGGCGAGCAACTACCGCGAATCTGCTGAACGTCACGAGAACGGAGTACCCATGGCCTTCGAGTTGATCCCCCACGGCAGAAGCACACAACGCCCGCCTGATGTGCCGGAGGTGAATGTGCTTTGGATTACTCAGGGCCTGGGCTGTGACGGGGACACTGTGGCCATCACAGCAGCCACGCAGCCTAGCTTGGAAGACATCGTTTTGGGCGCGATTCCTGGCCTGCCCAAGGTGAACTTGGTTCACCCGGTGCTCGCCTATGAGCAGGGCGGCGAGGACTTTCTGGGCTCGTTTCGCAAGGCCATCCGCGGGGAGCTCGAACCGTACGTGGTCGTGGTCGAAGGTTCGATCCCGAACGAGAAGATCAAGTCCGAGGGCTACTGGGCGGCGTTCGGGCAAGGTGAAGACGGACAACCGATCACGACTTGCAAATGGATCGATGATCTCGCGCCCGGAGCAACGGGTATGATCGCTATCGGCACTTGTGCGGCGTATGGCGGCATCCACGCGATGGCCGGCAATCCCACGGGCGCGATGGGCCTGCGCGACTACCTGGGTCGTGATTGGAAATCCAAAGCCGGCATCCCGATCGTCAACATGCCTGGTTGTCCGGTGCAACCAGACAACTTCATGGAGACCCTGCTGTACTTGCTGTACCAACTTGCCGGTCGCGCGCCGATGATCCCGCTCGACACAGAGGGCCGCCCGGAGTGGCTGTTCAACGCCACCGTGCACGAGGGCTGTGACCGCGGCGGCTACTACGAGCAAGCCGATTTTGCCGAGGAATACGGCTCCCCGAAGTGCATCGTGAAGCTCGGCTGTTGGGGACCGGTGGTGCAGTGCAACGTGCCGAAACGCGGCGCAATGGCCGGCGTCGGTGGCTGCCCCAACGTGGGCGGCATCTGCATCGGCTGTACGATGCCCGGCTTTCCCGACAAGTTTATGCCCTTCATGAACGAGCCACCCGGCGCGATCATGTCTTCTTCCGCAGTCGGCATGTACGGCCGCACGGTGCGCGCGCTGCGTTCGTTCACGCGAATGTCTTTGAACAAGGAGCCTGATTGGCGGGCGCCCGGGCCAGAACTCACGAGCGGCTACAAAGCCAGCACGTACGGCAAAGAAGGGTCCTGATGAGCGCAGGCAACGGCAAAGAACTCGTCGAGATGTCTTGGGATCCGATCACGCGGATCGTGGGCAGCCTGGGCATTTACACGAAGATAGATTTCAACGACCGCCGCGTGGTCGAGTGTCACTCCACGTCATCCATCTTTCGTGGCTACAGCATCTTCATGAAGGGCAAGGACCCGCGCGACGCCCACTTCATCACCAGCCGCATCTGCGGCATCTGCGGGGACAACCACGCTACGTGCGCCAATTATGCACAAAACATGGCCTTTGGCGTCAAGCCGCCGGCCATGGCGGAGTGGATCGTGAACCTCGGTGAAGCCGCCGAGTACATGTTCGACCACAACATTTTCCAGGATAACCTGGTCGGCGTCGACTACTGCGAGAAGATGGTGCGCGAGACCAACCCGGCGGTCTTGGAGCTCGCCGAGCGCACCGAAGCGCCGGGCCAGAAGGTGCACGGCTTTCGCACGATCGCCGACATCATGCGTTCCCTGAACCCGTTCGAGGGCTCCTTCTACAAAGAAGCTCTACACATGAGCCGCGTGGCGCGCGAGATGTTCTGCCTCATGGAAGGGCGCCACGTGCACCCCTCTACGTTGTACCCGGGCGGCGTCGGCACCGTGCCCTCTCAGCAGTTGTTCACCGACTACATGGTGCGGCTAATGAAGTACGTGGAGTTCATGAAAAAGGTCGTGCCGCTGCACGATGACTTGTTTGATTTCTTCTACGATGCGCTCCCCGGCTACGAAGAAGTCGGGCGGCGGCGCATCTTGCTCGGCTGCTGGGGCGCCTTCCAAGACCCCAGCGTGTGCGACTTTCGCTACGAGAACATGACCAACTTCGGCCGCAAGATGTTCGTCACGCCCGGCATCGTGGTCGACGGCAAGCTCATCACGACCGATCTCGTGGAGATCAACCTCGGCATGCGCATCTTGCTAGGCAGCTCCTTCTACGATGATTGGTCGGGCGGGGAGATGTTCGTCAAGCAGGATCCGCTGGGAAATCCGGTGGACGCGCGGCACCCTTGGAATCAAACCACCACGCCTCGCCCGCAAAAGCGGGACTTCAACGACAAGTACACCTGGGTGATGGCCCCGCGCTGGTTCGACAAGCGCACCGGCGAGCACCTAGCGCTCGATTCCGGCGGCGGCGCGCTGGCCCGCTGTTGGGTAACGGCGCTAGCGGGCGTCGTGGACTTCGGATACGTGAAAGCTACTGGGCACAGCCTCAAGATCTACCTGCCCAAAACCGCGAATTTACCGGAAACAGAGCTCGAGTGGCGCATCCCACAGTGGAGCAATGCGCTGGAGCGGAACCGCGCGCGCACCTACTTCCAAGCCTATGCCGCAGCCGCCGCGTTGTACTTCTGCGAGCGCGCGTTCGAAGAGCTGTACGCGGGCCGCACCACGACCTGGCATGATTTCAAGGTGCCGGACGAAGCCATCGGCTGTGGTTTTCATGAGGCGGTGCGGGGCATGCTCTCGCACCACATGGTCATCCGCGGCGGCAAAATCGCCAATTATCACCCGTACCCGCCGACGCCGTGGAACGCGAGTCCGCGGGACTCATTCGGTACGCCGGGGCCGTACGAAGACGCTGTACAGAACATGCCACTGTTCGAGGAGAACGGTCGCGACAAGTTCAAAGGCGTGGACATCATGCGCACCGTGCGCAGCTTCGACCCGTGCTTACCTTGCGGCGTGCACATGTACTTGGGCGGCGGCAAGGAGCTACTCGTGCGGCACGCGCCCACTTTCGGAGCGCATAAGTGACGACCCCCGCGCACCCCTTCACGAGCGCCAGCGTAAGCCACGAAGCGGCGTTCGAGCAGCGCGTTGCGCGCGTCGAAACGCTGCTCACCGAGCTCTCGCACTCCAGCGATCCGATGCTGGAGCGAGCCACGCGCGAGGTACTCAGCACCGTGCTGGAGCTGCATCGTCGCGGCCTAGAGCGCGTGTTGGAGCTGGCCGCCCGCGAAGACGCCGTGCGCGACGCCCTAGCTCGCGATTCGAAAGTGAGCGCGATGCTCCTGCTGCACGGCCTGCACCCGGTTTCGCTAGGCGAGCGCGTGAAGCGCACCATTGGAGTCGTGCGCGAACGCTTCGCAGGCAAGCTGGACAGCGTGGAGGCGGAGGTTCTGGGCGCAGGGAGCATCGTGGTGCGCATCGTGCCGGCAGCCAGCACCTGCGGCTCCACGCGTCAGGCCGTGCACCAAGGCTTCGAAGAAGCGTTGCTCAGCGCGGTACCGGACGCCGACTCCGTGTCCGTCGAGTTTGCCGAGGCGGCGCCGATGCTGATTCAATTGCGTCTGCGAAAAACCAGTGATCCTGAGCAACGCTTCGGAGGCACGCGGTGACCAGCCTGTTCGACGACGTGCGCCCGATCGCCGACGCGGTCTTGTACGAAGGCTATGCCCTTTACCCGTACCGAGCCAGCTCCCTCAAGAACCGCGTGCGCTGGAACTTCGGCGGGGTGTATCCGCGCACGTACAGTCAGGCCCAATCCGGCGCAGATCACTGTCAGGCGAGCACACAATGCTTAGTCTTGGGCGCACACAGCGAACTCACGATTGAAGCGCGCTTCTTGGAGCAACTGGAATGCGCCGCTGGCGAAGTCCTGGAGAGCGCCCGGGCGCGCTCCTACCGGCGTGAATTTGGCGAACTGGCCGCGCTCGCCGGCTCCACGATAGAGAGCGGCTTCACGTGCGGGCGGCTGCACGCTAGCCTGGAGCTACAAGTGACCGCGCTCGAGCCGGCAGTATTCCGGATCAGCGCGGCGCTCCGCAACGAGAGCAACAGCCCAGCCGTGGAGCGTGCGGAAGCCCTGCCGGATACCTTGCTCGCGGCCCATCTCTTGCTCGCCGTGCGCGGCGGCGAGTTCGTCTCGCAGCTAGATCCGCCAAACGACCTGCGGGAGGTCGCGCGCAATTGTGAGCAGGGCGGGTTGTGGCCAGTCTTGGCGGGCAGGAAGGGTCAACGCGAGCGCGTCCTGGCCAGCCCCATCATCCTGTACGACTACCCGGAAATCGCCCCCGAAAGCAGCGGGGACTCCTGTGACGGCACGGAGATCGACGAAATCCTACTGCTGCGCGTGCTGACGCTCAGTGACGCGGAAAAGGTGGAGCTACGCCAAGGGGACGCGCGCGTTCGAGCGATCTTGGAGCGCGCCGAGGCGCTATCGGGTGATGAGCAGCTGCGGCTCCATGGTCGCTTGCGGAAGGCGAGCCCGGAGCCTGCGAGCGCGATCCGCGTCGGCGCGCGCGTGCGGTTGCGGCCCAAGGCGCGCGCGGACATTTTCGACATTGCGCTGGCGGGGCGCGTCGCAACGGTGCGTGCCGTCGAACGTGACTTCGAGGACCGCGTGCACGTGAGCGTCACGGTGGACGACGACCCAGGCGCAGATCTGGGCGAACAAGGGCTACCCGGACACCGGTTCTATTTTTTCTTGGATGAAGTGGAGGCGCTCGGATCATGAATCGCGTGCTCGTCGCCGGCGTCGGGAATGTCTTCTTGGGTGATGACGCGTTCGGCGTGGAGGTCGTCCGGGAGCTGCTGTTGCGTCCACTCGCGCCGGAGGTCACCGTGCGTGATTTCGGGACCCGCGGGCTGGATTTGGCGTACACGTTGGCAGAGGGCTATGACGCGCTGCTCCTCGTCGACACGGTGCAGCGCGGGCACGCACCCGGCACGCTGAGCGTAATCGAGCCTGATTTTGCGGCTCCCGCCGAAGCACATGATTTTGTGGGCCCGGCGCATGGCGTGGACCCGTGCCGCGTCGCGGGCCTCGTGCACGCGCTGGGCGGCACCATGCCGGTCACGCGCCTCGTCGGCTGTGAGCCGCTCTCCTTCGGTACGGATGAAGCCCCCATGTTCGAGCTGAGCGCGCCGGTGCGTGCGGCGGTGACGCGCGCACTGCCGCTGGTGGAACAAGTGCTACTCGAGTTCTCGGCTGAGGCTAGCTGAGATGCACGAGATGGCGCTCACTCAGGATCTGGTCGCGTTGATCACAGAAAACTGCGCGGGCCGGCGCGTGACGCGCGTCGTGCTGGAGGTCGGCAAACTGGCTGCGGTAGTGCCGGACGCTTTCCGCTTTTGCTTCGAGTTGTGTGCAGAAGGCACTCCCGCGGAGGGCGCCGAGCTAGAGATTATCGAGCTGCAGGGTCGCGCTGTGTGCCGCGAGTGTCGGCAAGAGAGCGCCCCCAACTCCCCCTTCGATCCCTGTCCGTGCGGCTCACATGCTCTGCAGTTTTTGGCCGGTGAAGAGCTGAAGTTGAAAGAAGTCGAGGTGATGCAATGTGCGTGACATGCGGTTGCGATGATCCGAACGCTTTGCCGATGGCGCACACGCACGGGCCGAAGACGCACACGGTGCGCCTTGAGCACGCGTTGCTCTCGAAGAACCAGCGCTTGGCCGATCAGAACCGAGCTTGGTTGGCGGCGCGCTCCTGCGTGGCGTTCAACTTGATGGGTTCACCGGGCGCGGGAAAGACCGCGCTACTGGAGGCGATCGTTAGACGCGCGCCGGAGCTCGCGATTTCGGTCATCGAGGGCGACCAAGCGACGGAGCGGGACGCGGAGCGCATTCGCCAGGCGGGCTGTCGCGCGATTCAGATCAACACCGGCACTGGCTGCCATTTGGACGCGCGTTCGGTCGCGCACGGCCTCACGACCCTGGCCCCGGAGCAGGGCTCGCGCATCGTCCTGGAAAACGTGGGCAATTTGGTGTGCCCCGCGCTGTTCGACCTCGGTGAGGCGGCGCGCATCGTCGTACTCTCGGTGACCGAGGGCGACGACAAGCCGCTCAAGTACCCGCACATGTTTCGCGCTTGCGACGCGCTGGTCCTGAACAAGATCGATCTTTTGCCGTACGTCGACTTCAACGTGGAACGCGCGCTCGGCTACGCGCGCGACCTAAATCCTCAACTGCTCGCCTTCTCCGTATCCGCAACGCGTGCTGAAGGTCTAGAGCCCTTGTGCGCGTGGCTGGGCTCGGTGGCGCGGCCTCGCGAGAGCGCATGAGCCCGCCGGCGCAGCAACTGGAACGCGGCCTTCGGTCGCAAACCGTCGCCACCGAGGGCGAGGACCCGCACTGGAGCCCGAGCGAAGCCGAAGCCATCCTGCATCAGCTGGCCAATGCCTTCATTTCCTCGAACCAAATGTTTCGGGTCAATCCCGAAGTGCACGGCGCGCGCGGGCGAGGCGCCAAAACCCGCGCTGGGCAGGCCGAGCAGGCCAAGGCGGAGGCCGAAACTCCGTTCCGAGAGAGTGGCGTCCTGACGGTCGACGCCCAGGGCTTGGTCTGTAGCGTCGGGGGCGATGCGACTCGCTTGCTTGGGCAGGGCGCGGCTGCGATCATGGGCACGCCAATCGCGCGCCACTTCTCGGGCGCTGTACCCACGCACTCACAGCGTGCCCTTGCTGTCCGCAAGGACGGCAGCACCGCGGAGCTGGCCGTCACGGTGACCCGCCTCACCGGCGCTGAACTCACCGTGTTCGTGCTTCAAGATCTCAGTGAAGAGCGAGCTCGCGCGCAGGCGTCGAAGCGGGCGGAAGCGCGCTACCGCACACTCGTCGAGCAAATCCCGGCCGTGACGTTCATGGCTTCGCTCGAAGAGGGCGACAACGAAATCTACATCGGCCCGCAAATCGAGAGCTTGCTCGGCTACACCCAAAAAGAGTGGTTAGACGACCCAGTGCTGTGGTTTCACCGCATGCACCCGGATGACCAGGAGCGCTGGAATGCGGAGTTTGCGCGCGGCTGCGCCGTGGGCGGGCCATTTCGCGCCGATTGTCGGTTCTTTTCGCGGGATGGGCGCACGGTGTGGGTGCACGGAGAAGCGCGCGTGGTGCGCGACGCGGACGGTCGCCCACTGTTCATTCAGGGAGTGGCCTTCGATATCACCGATATCAAGGACGCCGAAGATCGCGTGCGTGAAGCGCAAGAAGCGTTACTCCGAACCGAGAAGCTTGCTGCCATCGGGCGGCTGGCAGCAAGCATTGGGCACGAACTCCGAAACCCCTTGGCTGCGATTCGCAACGCTTGGTTCTATTTGGAGCGCCGCGTCGCGCAATCCCCCGAAGCACTGTCGGACAAACGCATCCAAACCTTCTCGCTAGTGATCAGCAACGAGATTGATCGCTGCGCGAAGATCATCGGGGAGCTGCTCGACTTCTCGCGCGAGCGCGCCATCTATCGCGTGCCCACGCCCGCGCATGAACTCGTGCAAGGCGCGTTGGACGTGGTCGTGAAGCCAGCCGACACGATCGCGCTTGAGAACCACGTGTCACAAGAGCTACCGGTGCCCAATGTGGATGCGGACCAATTCCGGCAGGTGCTAGTCAATTTGCTGCAAAATGCCGTCGAAGCCGTGGACAAGCAGACGGGCCGTGTGGAGGTACGGGCCAGGGATGAAGGCGGTGAACTGACGCTAATTGTCGCGGACAACGGCAAGGGCATGAGCGAGGAGGTGCGCGCGCGCATCTTCGAACCGCTGTACACGACCAAGCTGCGCGGTACCGGGCTCGGGCTCGCGATCGTGGAGGGCATCATCAAGCGCCACAACGGGCGCATCTCCGTGACCAGCGTGATCAACCAAGGCACCGCGTTCACGATCACGATCCCGATCGGTGAGGCCTCCACGGACCCGACCCCGGACATGGGCGGCGCTGCAGATCTACGCAGCGCGCCGCTGCCGGGCGCGTGATCCGACCATGACCGCAACCGTGTCGCCGGTCGGTAGTGAGCTGCTCGCCGGTCGCTACTTGGTGGACCAGGAAGTGCACGCCGGCGGCATGTCGCGCGTCTACCGAGCGCGTGACACGCAAACCGAGCAGCTCGTTGCACTGAAACGCCCCGCACGCGACGACGTGGGCACAGTGAAGCGTTTCCTGGAAGAAGCGCGAATCTTGGGCGAGCTCAATCACCCGGCGATCGTACGTTTGCTCGCACACGGCGGCACCAGCTACGCGGAAACGCACATCGTGATGGAGTGGCTGGAGGGCGAAACGCTGGAAAAGCGGCTCAGCGCTGGACGTTTGAGTCTGTCGGATGCGCTGAACGTCACGCGGCGTGCGGCAGAGGCGTTGTCGGCCGTACACCGCGCGAAAGTCGCGCACCGCGATCTCAAGCCGGCCAATTTGATCCTGTGCGATGGCCTCGCAGCGCGCACCAAACTGATCGACTTCGGCATTGCCCGCCGCGAGGTGGCGCGCGGTCTGACCACACACGGAAGCTTTGGCGGCGGCACTTGGGCGTATATGTCCCCGGAACAGGCCATGGGCAGCGCTGAGCTTGGGCCGCGCGCGGATGTGTATTCACTTGGCTGCGTGTTCTTCGAAGCGATCACCGGCGAGCCGGCGTTCCCCGATGATCGCGCGCAAGCAGTCGTCGCCAAGGTGTGGCAACCCCCGCCTGAGTTGGCCGACTATTGCCTCGGTTTGCCCAAACCGCTGCTCGTGTTGGTCGCAAAAATGCTCGCCGCTGATCCCACGCACCGGCAACGGGACGGCGGCGAGCTCGTGACCGAGCTGCTCGCCCTCGGCAGGCTCCCCGATACGCAGGCCACCTTGCGTCCCTGAGCGCTAGCACCGGGGGAAGCCGCTCAGCCGGGCACGCACAGGCACGGGCACGTCTGCGTGCGTGCCACGCGATCCGCACGTGCGTCGCTTGAGCGCTCACCTAAGGCGGCGCGCTTCGCGGCGATCACGACCATATCCAGCCGCGAGGCGTGCACGCGCCTTGGCACGCCGAAGGCGCTGTCTTCCTCGAGCACGCTTTCTTCGACGCGCTCGCCCGCGGGTCGGGCACGAAACTGCGCCAAAACAGCGGGCGGAACATCCGCAGTGAGAAGCACCTCGATGATCCCGCGGTCGGCTCGGGCTAGGTCTTCCGCGTAGTCAAGCCCTTGCAGTGCATCCCCAGCGAGCGCTAGCGGCACGAGGACGCGTTCCAGCTTCATCACGCGCTCTTGGTCCGAGCGCAGCCGCGCCTTCGCGTTCGGCGGCACGACCAACACCGGACATGGCGCGCTGCCCAATAGCCCGCGCGCGACGGACTCTGCATCCGCTCGGCTCGCCTCCGGTCCAGCAACGACGACCAGCTCGTAACCGGACAGCTGAGCGAGGCGCTGAATCGTTAGGTATCGATCGCCGTGCTCGATGCGGCGCTTCAGCGAAACGTCACCGCGCAACTCGAGCCCGTTCACGAAGTCACGCAACGCGCTCTTGGCGCGCTCCTTGGCGACCATCACAGGCGTCGAGAGATCGGAGTGCCAAACGTGCAGTACTGAAAGTTCCGACGCATGTGCCGAACCGAGCGCGGCGGCAAACTCCAGCGCGTTGGCCGAGCGCGCGGAGAAATCGACCGGAACCAGGATGCGTTTGCAGGAAAACGCACCCGGGCTCACGGAGCGTTGCACAACAGCGCCTGCAGCCGACTCAGAAAGTCCAGAAAGTGCAGGCCCTTTGGCAAATCCGCATCCGCGGTGCGACGCATGCGGTCCGCGCCGACGCTGCCGCTCATCGCCACTACTTTCGCGTTCGGCTGCAGCTTACGAATCACCGGGATCAGGTCCGTGCCATAGCCGTCCCCCAGTGAGTGATCGAGCAGCACTGCGACGTACTGCTTGTCACCTGTCTCCAGCAGGCGCTTCGCCTCGGCGAACGAAGCCACTACATCGGTGACGAAGCCTTCGTCCTCCAGCAGGGCGGAGAGCGTAACGCGGTTGCCCTCGTCATCGTCGATCAGCAACAGGCGATTCATGGTGGCGCTCCTCTCTCCAGGTTGTTGCCAGCGATTGGAAACGACAAGCTCACTTCGGCGCCGCTCGCAGGCTTCCCGATCAGCAGATCACCGCCCAAACGCGAAGCAATACGGCGAGCTATACACAGGCCAAGGCCCAGGTGCCCGGGCTTCGTAGTCTCGAACCGCTCCAGACAACGCACGGCATCCACGATCCCAGGCCCCTGATCAGAGACCGTGATGCGATATTGCTCCGGCATAACGTCGGCGCGCACGATGACAACTCCGGCGCCGACGGCCTCACCCGCGTTCTCGATCAAGCAGCGCACAGCAAGAGCCAACACTTCCCGGTCGCACTCGAGCTCCAGCGCAGCACCCGCGGGTAGGCTGAGTTCGAGTCCAATCGAGCTCGGTAGACGGGCGGTGTCCATCGCCAGGCGCAAACAGTGCGCGAGCGGGACGCGCGCGTTGCTTCTGACATGCACTTGTTGAATGCGCGTCGACCAGCCTTCGATGACTTCATCGGTTCGTTGGACTTCACCCTCGATTTTCGCGAGGAAATCAAGCACGCGCGGGTCGCGCTCGGGAGCTGCCTCCGCTGCTAACTTGCGACGTACGAAAAACGCCAGATTGCGGACCGAGGCGATGCGATTGCGCACGTCGTGCCGCAACGGCGTCGAGGCTTCCTCGAGCAGCGCGAGCATTTCCACCGTACGCAGCGGGTCGGCTGCATTCATTTCTTCACCGGGGTCGCGGCGCGGACCCGCGCGATGGCCGTCAGCAACTCCCGAAGGTCGAACGGCTTGCGCAAGCAAGTGGCGACACCGCGACGAGCCATGCCCCGCACTTGTTCGTTACTGGCGAGCCCGGTAATGGCGATGATATCCATGCGCGCGTTGATCTCTTGCAACGCCTCACAGGTTTGCAGGCCATCCAGCGGCTGCATCACTAAGTCCAAAACGCACACGTCCACCGTGTTCGAGCGCGCGAATTCGAGCGCACTCGGCCCGTCTTCGCGCGCCTCCACGCGCATGCCGACAGAGCGCAGCGCGGATGCCAACGAGGCGACGTACGAGCGTGTGTCGTCCACCAACAGCACCACGTTGCGCTTGAGCGCCCGCGCCACGACCTCCAAAATGCGGTCCATAGCGAACGGCTTGTACAACATCGCGAACAAGCCATCGCCCAACGCGCGCGAGACGAGTTCCTCGGAGACGAAGGCCGAAATCAGGACAAATGGCGTATCTAGATGCTGTTTTCGAACGGCGGAAAGCACCTCCACCCCCGTCGCGGCCGGCATCACCACATCGGAAACGATGAGGTCGTAGCTTTGAGCCGCTATCAGCCGGATGGCTTCGGCGCCGTCGCGCGCTTCAAAGACCTCGTAGCCCTCCAGCTCTAGGTTGGCGACTAACCCGGCGCGGACGCCGTCGTCGTCGTCCGCGACTAAGATCCTGGGAGGCAGATACTTGGCGGATATCGGGCTCGCCGAGGACGAAGGCGCCCCGATCACTTGCAGGCTCCGAGCACGACGGCTTTGAGCGGCGCGTTCGAGCGCTTCAGCTGAGCGACACCCGCGAACTGGGTCACACGCTCGCTCAGTTGCTCCGGACTGAACGGCTTACGCAGCATCCCAAGCATCTTCCGGTCCTCGTACGGGACTTGGCCCCGCAACTCACCGGCATGCGCTGTGACCAAAATGAAGCACGGCGAGATCGGGAGCCGGCGCCACGCCACAGCGTGAAAGAACTCCACACCGTTCATCCCGGGCATCTGCCAGTCGGCACACACGACGTGAAATGGCTCGCGCTCCATCACACGCAACGCCTCGGGGCCCGACGTGCACGTGCGCACTTCGAAATGACCCGCAAGAACGGCCGCCGCGCTCTCGAGCAAGTCCACGTCGTCGTCGACCAGCAGAACCCGAAACGAGTCACTCATACCGCTCCCGCTTACGTAGGCTGCACGAACATGCCGTGCCGCAAGCTTCTGACGTTAGCGCGCGCGCCTGCCCCCGTCGACACGGAACGGCGGTGCAACCAGATGTCCTACGTGCACCCACGTCTGCATGGGAACGAAGCCTGTCACCGAATGCTGACTCGCGTAAACGTGCCCGTGCCCGTGTCCGAAAGACAGGCACCGCGGCCCAACAGCCATCCGCACTGGCGCTCGCAAGCTGCCGCGAGCCGACCCACAAAGACGGAGAACGATGAGAGGGCGACCGGGCACCGGCACGGGAATTCCAGGACGCGCCGTAAGATCCGCTGTCCTGCTTAGAGAATCACGGGGAACCTTACAGGATCACGGTGAGGGCCGCCACTGAGGTCACTTGCAACAGCAGTGTAAAGCGTTCCTTGTTGCTGTCGAAGCGGAGCTCGGCGGCCGCGTCAGGCAGCGCATCGCTAGCAGCGAAAGCACAACTGCAACGGGCAGTCCAAACGCGAGCGGACGAATCCACGGGGCGATCGCACTGGCTAGCGCCGCTGGCATGCCCACGACCGTGAGCAGCGCGGCAACGCACAGCGGGCACTTCGGAACGAGCAACGTAGCCAGCGCCGCCCACACCCCGGAAGCGGAAGAACTCTGCACGAGCCAGCTCGAACGCGCCGACTCAGGCAACTTTGCCGTATTGATCACGGTGCCTTACTCGCGCCGCTGGCCGAGATTTCGGCGGGGCCCGACGGCTTCGTGCTCAGCCCCACGCGCGGCCAGCGAGTGTGTGTGCTCAGCCCGCCCTCCGACGGCGAAGGTGACGCGATTCTGGCGCTGCTGAACGATGGGCAAGCCTGGCCCACCTCCGCCTTGGCGCAGGCCCTCGACAAAAGCCAGCGCAGCGTGCAGCGGGCGCTCGGCGCGCTCGAAAGTGCTGGAAAGGTGACGTGGTTTGGGGGTGCGCGGGCGCCGCTGGCAGACGCCGGCTTTCAGTCGTTTCGCGACACCGTTGTCACTCGTGGCGAGTCCCGGCCCGCGATAGGTTCGGGCCATGGCGAACCGCCCCGCGGCTCACAAAGAACCCAAACGCCGCGCCCAGATTTGCGGCGCGTCGCGCGGAACGGCTGAGCTACTCGAACAGCGTGAGGAGCAGAGCAGGTGGCAACCATTTGCTTGCAGCGAGGGGCTCCGAATCACTCCAACAAGCGTTCAGTCTTCGCGCGAACCGACGAGTTCGACTACGGCGCGGTCGACGCTGTACGTAGAAGGCACGCGCAGTTTGGTCAGGGCCACGCGCACGCGAAGGGCGGGCGTTGCGGCGAGCAAGCGCTCGAGCAGGCGTTGCGCGTATACCTCAAGCAACCGGTAGGATTCTTCGAGGCCGACTTCTACGACCAGGCGCACGACGACGTCATAGTCGACGACTTCACGTTTGGTGTCGCGCTTGGGCAGCGAGCTCACTGGAAGTTCGAGGTCCACGTCGACGACGAGATCTTGAGGGATGGCGCGTTCGGCGGCGGAGGCGCCCATGTTGGCGCGGAAGCGAATGGCTTGGAGGCGTAGCGTGTATTCACGAACCATCTGGAGTCACCGGGGCTGGGACGAGAGGCAGTACGGGAACCGGCGCCGGGCGTCCATCCGGAGACACAGCAACCAGCACAAAGCGGCCCTGGGTGGCGAGTTGGCGTTCGCCGGTGAGCAAGTCTTCCGAGTACAATTTCACCTCCACGGTGATGGACGTCCGACCGGTGGCGACAACGCGCGCGGCCAACTCGACAAGTTGGCCTTGGCGCACCGGGACGTGAAAGTCCACGCGTTCGCTGCTTGCGGTGACGACGGCGCGGCGTGCGTAACGGGAAGCCGCGATGAACGCTGCCTTGTCCATTAAGGCAAGCGCCTGTCCGCCATACAATGTACCGTAGTGATTCGTTTGCTCGGGAAACACCATGTCGATCAGGCGCGCCTCGGTAAGACACCCAGCTTCAATTGTCTCGACTTCAGAGCGTTGCATCCGAAACTCTCATAGCACTCATCAGGGTTGTCAGGCGCTCCGGCGACGACGTTTGTGCCCCTCCGAGCTGTAGAGCGAGCGCTACGCCGGCGTCGTGCGGCCCCGGGGGGACGTGCTACCGTTTGGGCCATGAAAATTTTTGGACATCCCGCAAGCACCTGCACTCGCAAAGTGTTGATGACGCTGAACGAGACGAACACCCCATTCGATCTCCAAGTCGTCGACTTCGCCAAGGGCGAGCACAAACAGCCCGCTCACCTCGCTCGCCAGCCTTTCGGTCAACTCCCCGCGTTGGATGACGACGGGTTCCAGATGTACGAGTCGCGCGCGATGGCGCGCTACATCGACGGCAAGGCCGGCGGCCTGCTCACGCCCAAGGACGCGCACGCCCGCGCCATCATGGAGCAGTGGATCAGCGTGGAAACCTCCAACTTCACGCCGCACGCCATGAAGTTCATCTATCACTCCGTGTTCAAGCGTGAGCAGACGCCCGAGGTGCTCAAGGCCGCTGGCGCCGGCCTGGACACCGCCTACGCCATAATGGAGCAGCAGCTGGCCGCGCAGCCGTTCCTGGCGGGCAGCGCCTTCACGCTTGCTGATCTCTGTTTTGCCCCGTACCTGGAGTACCTGACGCTCACACCCGCCGCCGCCAAACTCGCGGACCACCCCCGCGTTGCCGCGTGGTGGTCCGCCACCAGCGAGCGCCCGGCCTGGCGGAAGACAGTCGGGCGCTGAGCGTGGCCAGCCGTACGGCGGCCGCAAGCCCAGGCGCCACGGCCCCCCCCCAATAACCAGTCAGCCCAGGCAATGCCGCCACACCCGGCGCTCCCTGGGCTGCGCTGAATTTGATGGACCGTATGTTGCTCTGCGGTGAAGCAGCAGCGCGCATTGAGCGCGCCTTCACTGAGTAGCCAACCCGCCACGTGGCGCAAAGGACCGTCATGACACTCGCTCGCCTACTGTTGCTTGTCACCTTGAGTACCGGGTGCGCGAGTGTGAATCAGAACGCGGTCACCGCACGTTACCCGGCACACTCGCCGCCCCAGACCGAGGCGACCACCGCGGTCGTAGCGAGCCCGGCGCTGAGCGCGGGCGAGACGAGCGGCATTGACGGCACGAGCATAACGCGCGCACGCGCACGAGGCAGCGTGACCGTTCGCCACGATCAGGACGCCGCGCCACTGCGTCATTTCTACCTGTTGTCACCGGGACCAAACGCGACGCTCGTCGTCACGCGTAGCGATCTGCCAACACGCTGAGCTCGCCGCCAGCCGGCTTCAGCGCGATGTGCCCATCACGGAGCGGATCTTGTCCGCTAGGGAATCCGGTGAAAACGGCTTCTCGATGTACGCTGCGTCCGACTCCAGCGTGCCCGCGCGGTCCGAAGCGCCACCCGGGTAACCGGACATGTACAGCACACGCAGGTGTGGGTACCGCTCAGTAAGTTCACGGGCCAACTGCGGCCCAGTGCACTCCGGCATGATCACGTCCGTCAGGAGCAGGTCGATCTCCGAGCCATGCTCGGCGCACATCGCGCGCGCTTCGGTCGGGTAACGCGCCTCGAGCACCCTGTAACCGCGCGCGCGCAGAATCCGTGACGTGACTTCGCGCACCGCGGCGTAGTCCTCCACGACCAGGATCGTGCCGCCAACGGTGGGTAAATCGACGCCCAGCGCATCGCGACCGCTGTCTTCGACGCTGCTCTGCAGACGCGGCAAGTAGATCTTGAACACGCTGCCGTGTCCGCGCTCACTCGCGACCCGGATTTGCCCGCCGCTTTGCTGCACGATGCCGTACACCGTGGCGAGCCCGAGCCCTGTGCCCTTCCCCACCTCTTTTGTCGTAAAAAATGGCTCAAAAACGCGGCGCTGGGTCTCGGCGTCCATGCCAATACCGGTATCCGAAACAGCGAGCACGACGAACTCCCCCGGCGTCACGTTCAGGTGCGCCTCCGCATAGTCCGAGTCGCGCGTGACGTTCAGGGTCTCGATCACGAGTTGCCCGCCGCTGGGCATGGCGTCACGCGCATTGATAGCAAGGTTGAGGAGCACTTGGTCCAATTGCCCGGCGTCCGCCCGCACTAGACCCAAATCCGACGAGAGGCGCGTCGAGAGCACTATGTCCTCACCGATGATCCGGTGCAGCATCTTTTCGATGCCGGACACCAAATCATTCAACTGCAGCGCCCCCGGCTTGATGGCTTCACTGCGACTGAAGGCGAGGAGCTGCTTGGTTAAGGAGGCAGCGCGCCGCGCCGCCGAAAGCACCTCGCCGAGGTCGCCACGCGCTGGGTCGTTGACGGGCAAGCCGTCCCGGACCAGCTCCGCGTAGCTTTGAATGACGACCAAGAGATTGTTGAAGTCGTGCGCGACGCCGCCTGCCAAGCGACCAATCGCGTCCATTTTCTGGGACTGGCTGAGTTGGACCTCGAGCTCACGCTGCCTCGTGACGTCGCGGAGTACGGCCACACCGCCGGTGATGTCACCGGCCCCGCCTTCGAGCGGCGTCGCGGTCATGCTCACGGTGGTGCCGGGCACCAGCGCGTTGCGCACGAACACCTCCACCTCCGCCGACTGCTCACCCCGAATCGCGCGCAGCAGTGGATTTTCAGCCGCCGGCAGAAAATCCGCGCGATTTTCGGCGTACACTCCGTAGTGACGAGCCCATGTTTCCGGGTCCACATCACGCGGGCCCATGCCCAGGATGGATTCTGCTTGGCGGTTGAAGAGCAGGCATTTGCCGTCGCGATCCGCGGCCACGATGCCCTCGTTCAGACTGGTCACGATGGAATCGAGAAGACGGCGCTCGCGCGCGAGCTGCTGCGCAAGCCGGAAGTGCTCGGCGGCCTTGTGCACCTTCTGACGGAGATCATCCGGATTCCAGGGCTTGGTGACGTAGGCGAAGATCTTGCCGTTATTCACGGCGCGCACCACCGCCGTCAGATCCGCGAACGCGGTAACCAAAATTCTGCGCGCGTCCGAGGAAGTGCCGAGCTTGGCCAGCAGCTCATCTCCCGTCATCTTCGGCATGCGCTGATCGCTGATCACAACCGCAATGCCGCGATCGCGCTGCACCATCTCGAGCGCCTCCTCGGGGAAGCCCGTCTTCAACACCACGAAGTCGTCGCCCAGCAAGTCCTCCAGGGCGACCAAGACCTGCGGCTCGTCGTCTACCAGGAGAACGCGTTCTTTGACTGCTGCGTGCATGTTCGTCTACCTCGGCTCGCTCTGGGTCAACGGAATGCGGATCACGGCACGGGTGCCACCGCCTTCGGCATCGAGCAACTCGAGTGCCCCGCCGTGCTTGCGCACGATTGAATACGTGATCGAGAGGCCGAGTCCGGTGCCCTCGCCGACCCCTTTGGTCGTAAAAAATGGCTCCAGAACTCGTTCCCGCAGCTCAACGGGGATCCCGGGACCTGTGTCTGCCACGCTGATGCAGTACTCGGTTCCGTTGGCGCCAGTGGCGATGCGCAGGGTGCCCGCGCCGCCCATCGCGTCGATCGCGTTCGAGACCAGGTTCATGATGGCCTGGTTCAACAGACTCGCGTAGCATTCCAGCTCGTCGGGTTCACCGAACTCGGTTTCCACGCGCACACGGTCTTTCAGCCGATGACCCAGAATGGTCAGCACAGACTCCACGCAGTCACGCACGCCCACGCGCTTGAGCTCGCCCTCGTCCAGGCGCGAGAACGTGCGCAGCTTCACGACCAACTCGCGAATGCGCTCCAAGCCAGGCGTCATCTCGCGCAGGCGTTCATTGGCGCGTGTCCACTGGTGCGCGGCACTCGGCGGCATGGCGACCGACATCTGCGGCTCGATAGCGTTGAGGCTGCGGCGCGCAGTGTCCAAGTGGCTGAGCACGAACGCGAGCGGGTTGTTGATCTCGTGGGCTACGCCGGCCACGAGCTCGCCGAGAGACGCCATTTTTGCAGACTGCACCAGCTGCGCGTGCGTGGTTTGCAGCTCGCCATAGGCGGCCTTCAACTCCGCATTGCGGCGTTCGAGCGCAGCTTTGGCGTCCGCTACCTTATGATGCGCGGCGTGCAATTCCAGAAAGACCCGCACCTTACTGCGCAAAACCGAGGGATTCAGGGGCTTGAACAGAAAATCCACCGCGCCCGACCCGTAGCCGCGCAGGACCATGCCTTCACTGTTGTTGGCCGCGGTGAGGAAGATGATCGGCACATCCCGCGTGCTGGGGTTCTTGCGAGCGTGGTGAGCGACCTCGTAGCCGTCCATGCCCGGCATTTGCACGTCCAAGAGCAGGACTGCGAATTGTCGACGGAGTAGCTGGCGCAGCGCGTCGTTTCCAGACTTGGCGAGCACGATGTCGCAGTCCATGTCTTCCAGCAGCGCGCGGACGGCGGTCAGGTTCGCCTCTACGTCATCGACCGCGAGCACTGCCGGTCGCGTAGCTGCACCGGGCGCCGATTCCGAGCCTGGAGCCAAACTCGAAGCACTCACGACGCCGCCCTCCGGTAGATGCGTTCCTTGCCGGCAAACTCCGTGAAGCGCTTCCTGGAGGCGGGCGGCAGGCTCTCGCTCATGCCTAGACATAAGAAGCCACCATGGCCTAGGCACTCAGCGAACGTGCTCAGCGTGCGATCGCGCAACGCGCTACCGAAGTAGATCAGCACATTGCGGCAGAACACCACGTGCATTTCCCCGAGCGCATAGTCGGACGCCAAATCATGCTGGAAATATACGACGTTCTTACGCAAGCCCTCGCGCACAGCGATGCGCCCGTAAGCACGCGAGTAGTACTCCTCGAAGTGCGCAGTGCCGCCACTTTCGCGATAGTTCGCCTCGAACTTAGCGGCGTCCGTGTCCAGGTACACACCGGCGCGCGCCATTTCCAGCGCCTTCGGACTCATGTCCGTGGCGTAGATCTGTGCACGCTCGTACAGATTCTCTTCGGCAAGCAAGATGGCTGTACTGAAGACCTCTTCCCCGGAAGCACAGCCCGCGTGCCAAATCTTCAACTGCGGGTAGGTGCGCAACGTTGGCACGACTTGTTCGCGGAAAACGCGGTAGAACTCCGGGTCGCGAAATACCTCGCTGACGCGCACGGTCAGGTCATCCACGATGGAGGCGAAGAACTCAGGCTCCATCAAGATTTTGTGCTGAAGGTCGCCCAGGTGCGAGAGCCCGGAGCGCGCCAAAGCCGCGCGCACGCGCCGCCTCATCGAGCCGCTGGCATAGTCCTGGAAGTGATAGCCGTAGCGGGCGTGAATCGCCTCGAGCAGCAGGCGGATCTCGAGATCCTCGAGTTCACCTTCCGGCGGCAAGCGGTCCTCGAGGTAGCCAGGCTTGCAGGGTTTGCAGCAGTTTGTCAGTGTCGATGGGTTTGGTGAGGTAGTCACTGGCGCCCGCTTCCAGGCAGCGTTCGCGCTCACCCTTCATCGCCTTCGCAGTCAGCGCGATGACCGGGAGCACGCGAAAGCGCGGGTCTTGGCGCAGCTGGCGAGTGGCCTGGTAGCCGTCCATCTCCGGCATCATGATGTCCATCAGGACGCCGTCCAGGTCTGGATTCCTATCGAGGAGATCCAGCGCCTCTTTGCCTGTGTCAGCGACCAAGACTGTGGCGCCTTTGCTGGTGAGCAATGCTGAAAGGGCGTACACGGTGCGCATGTCGTCCTCCGCCAACAGCAACTTCAAGCCAGAGAACGAAACATCGTTTGCGGCAGTGGGGGGCGGGATCTGTGAGCGCGCGCGCGGGGACAGCGCGTCGTGCACATGACTCACAAAGAGCCGAATTTCCTCTAGTAACCGCGCGGCGGAGTTGCCTTGCTTCAGCACCACGGCCTCGGCGTACGCCTCCAGCTGCTGAGTCTCACGCTTGTCGAGTGCGCGCCCCGTATGCACGATAACCCTCGGCGCATCTACCGCGCCACGCGCTCGCAGCGTCTCAAGCACCGCCAGCCCGTCCATATCTGGCAGCCCGAGATCCAGGATCATGCACTGGAAGCGTTGCTGCTCCAGCGCGTCCAAGGCCTCACGCGCGCTGCCCACCCGCGTGGCCTCGAACTGTTCGCGCCGAAGCAGCTCACACAGCGAGTCCCCTTCCGCGGCGCTGTCTTCCACGACCAGGATGCGGCGCGCGGCGTTTTCCGAACCGGGTGCCAAGCAGCGCACGGCGAGCGCCAACTCTGAATGACTGGCGGGCTTCATCAGGTAGCCAATCGCACCCAAGGCCAGACCGCGGTCCGGCGAATCCACGCCCGAGATGAAGTGCACCGGGATCTCACGCGTGGCTGGCTGTGTACGCAAGCGCTCCATCACGGTCCAGCCGTCGATGTCGGGCAGGGTGACGTCCAAGATAATGCCCTGCGGTTGGTGTAGCCGCGCCAAGCGCATCCCATCTTCGCCCGTACTCGCCACGACGGCCTTGAGGCGGCGGGCATGAATGATCTCAACGAGTTGTTCGGCGAGCACGGCGTCATCTTCGATCACCAGCAAATGCGGCGTGTTTTCGAAGATTTGGTCGCGGTCGTCAGGAACTTTGGCTTTGCTTGCCAGCGGCCGCAGGCTCGCGGAGCGTTCGACCGGTCGACGCAGCGGCAAGAAGCACGTGAAGGTGCTGCCCTGCTTGGGGCGGCTGACCAGTTGCAGCTCGCCGCCGAGCAACGCCGCGGACTCACGCGAGATGGCCAGCCCGAGCCCCGTACCCGCGTAGCGCCGCGTGCTGTGTGATTCGATTTGCTCGAAAGGCGCAAACACGCGCTCGTGTGCGTCCGCCGCGATGCCAATCCCGGTGTCAGAAACGACCAGCGCGAGGCAATTTTCCGTGTGCAGGCTTTCGCGGCTGAACTTCGTGCCCGGCGCGGCGCGCGCAATGCGCAGGCCCACGTCCCCGCGGTCCGTGAATTTCACGGCGTTTCCCAGCAGATTTGTCAAAATCCGCTCGACCCGCTGCGGGTCTGTGGTGATGGCTTCGGGCACCCCAGGCTCGATCTCGATGCTCAGCTTCAGGTGCTTTTCCTGGGCCAGCGGTTCGAACACTCGCCTGGCGTAGTCCGCGAAACGCCGCACCGGGGTCAGCTCCAGCTCAAGGTCTTGCCTGCCCGCTTCGATCTTCGCCAAATCCAGCACCTGATTGATCAGGTTGAGCAGATCCCCGCCCGCAGAATGGATGGTTCTGGCGTATTCCACCTGCTTGTCGCTCAGGGACTTGGCCTCGTTCGCCGCGAGTAAGTGGGACAAGAGCAGCATGCTGTTCAGCGGCGTGCGCAGCTCATGCGACATGTTCGCCAGAAACTGCGACTTGTAAGCGCTCATCTTGCCCAGCTCTTCTGCCTTCTGCTGCAAGCGCCGCCGCGCTTCTTCGAGTTCTCCATTTTGCTGGCTCAGGGCGAGGCGTTGCTTTTCGAGTTCCGCATTTGCGACGCGCAGCTCCTCGTGTTGGCTCTGTAATTCCTGGTTGTTCGCGCGAAGCTCTTCTTCTTGGGCGGCGAGGCGTTCGGCCTGATGTTGTGTGCGCTCCAGCGCTTGCCGCAGCGCGCCACGCGATCGGGCGGCTTGCAGGCTCACGACCAGCATTTCTTGCACCGAGCGGAGCAGCTCTCGGATCTCGGGCGCGCAAGGCTTGAACAGCGCAAGCTCCAGTACGCCAATCGTTTCGGAACTGCGCGACAAGGGCAGGAAAACGAGGGTACTGGGCACCCCCTCACCCAGCCCGGATTTGACCGTCAAATAGCCAGCGGGAACGGCATCCACGACGAACAGATCCGGCGCGCGCGTGGCCTCGACGAGTAGGCTGTCCCCGGGGGTCGCCTCCTGCAAGGGGTCGAGCGCGATGAACTCGACGCCGTCCGAGAGCGCGTAGCGACCATGCAGCCGCAGCCCGCCATCCTCCAACATGTACAGCGCGGCGGCGACGGCGCCAGTGCGCAGCGCAACGAAGCGCACCACGCGTTCCGCCAGCACGGTCGGTTCGACGTCGCCGCGCAGTTCATCGGAGAGCCGTGCCTGGCTTTCCTTCAGCCAGTCGTCACGTTCGCGCCGCTCGGCGAGGCGCTGCAAATCCGCGGCCATTTGATTGGCTTCACGAGCCAACTTGGCCAGCTCATCCAGACCCGTCGTCGCAATTTGGCTTCCGAAATCACCGGTGGCGAAGCGCGAGAGCCCGCTGGAGAGTTCGCGGATGTTGCGCAACACGCTCTGGCTGACCGAGAGCGAGAACGCCAAAACCACGACCAACCCGGTGAAACCGATCGCCAATCGAAAGTGAAACGCGCGCTCGTTCGCCTGCGCGATGCTCGCGAAGCTACTGGCCAGCGTTTCGCGGTTGAGCCCGGTCGTGCTCTTGATCAGCGCGCTGACTTTGGCCTGTTGAGCCTGCATGCGCGCCATTTGCTCGACGAGGGCCTCACCGGTTTCCCCAGCGATCAGCCGACTGGCGACGGCATGCGCGGACTCGTAGTAATCCTGCACGTTCCAACGCAGCAACGCCGCGTCGCTCGGGTCAATCACGCCGTGACTTGCGGCGATGATGTCGAAGAGGCGGTTTCGGCGTTCCAGCGCCGCGTCCAAAGCTTGCGGATCTTGCGCGGCAGCGGCATCTTGCAGCGCCTGGCGCAAGTGATCGAACTCGGTCTCGAGCTTGGGCCCGAGTTCGAGTTTGGGGATCAAGCGCTGCTCGACATCTTGCACAGTACGGGTCTGCTGGGCGCCAATCAGTGTGGTGCCAATCAGCATCACGAGCAGCGCCAGCGCAGCAGCTCCAACCATCAGGAATAGTCTCGCGCGTAAGGAACTGAGCATGGAACTCCGCCTCCTTTCAGGGCACGACGACGGGTTTGGCCTTGTCCAGTTTCGCCGAACCGGACACATAACCGACCGCGCCGCGATGATTCACGACGTAGGCCACGACCGCCTCGTCCGATTCCAACTCCGGGGGCGGCAAGTCTCGACCGGAGAAGATGCGCTGTTGCCAGTAGTTCTTCACGGCGGCGACCGAGCGGCGCAGCACGCTGTCGGAAAACTTCTTGCGCGCGACCGAAGTCGACCTTTGATCGACTGGGCGCAGCGCTTCACCGTTACCCCAACGGGTCGTGCGTTTGAGGAACGCTTCCGCCAAGAAATCTCGAGAAAGCTCCGAAGCGGGATTCTCGGGATGCACGATCACGCGAAACTCGGGCACGGGTGCCGCGCGCGCGGTGCCGCGAGAAAGCACCAAGCACGCGAGCAAGCCGAACACTGGCAGCGCGCACACGAACCTACGACGACCTCGAACGAGGCGCGCAAGAGCAGCTGGAGGACGGCGAGTCATGTACTGATTGGGCGCCTGAAAAACGCGGTTCAGAAGTAGGCCGTGGTCTTGACCAAGAACACGCCCCAGTCCTTCGTCAGGGATGACAGACTGGCGTTGTCGTTGAGTGAGCTGGTCAGCCCTGCCGTGCCGTGCATGCGGTGGCCCTCCAGCTTCACGATCCAGTAGGGGTTCACGTCGAAGCGCAGCGTGACGGCGAGGTCATGCTGATACGCCGCGCGGCCCGCGGGTGGCGCGGCGGCGGGTTGGCCGACAGGGGCACGGAGCCCCGGGCGATCGCTCACATCGGGAAACAAAACTGAGTAGTAAAGGCCAGGGGAAAACCAAGGACGCACGTGGTACGACGACATCAAGTAGAAGCGCTCGCTGGTGGTCGCCTCCGTGGCAAACGCGGGAACCGGGCTCTCGATACTCACCCGCCAGCGACTGTATTCGGCTGCCACCAGCAGGTCGTGCGCGCTGTACTCGGCTGAAGCAACGCCGAGCAGCGCGGGAACCCGGATCGGCAGCGCGCCCGTGAAGGCTGCCGGCAAAGCGCCGGATATTTGCAGCTGCGCGACTTGGGCCGCTGGGACTTCTGCCTCGATGCGCAGCTTCTGAACGCTGCCACCCAATTGCAAGCCGTCCAGCGGGGTTTGCCACATTAGGCGACCGCCAAGGATGAACGGCACGGTCACGTTGGTCAGAGCGGTGGTCGCGTCAGCGGTGTCGAAGAACACGGTGCCCCCGTACAGGCGATATTCGAGCGCGCCCGCGGCGCCAAGGGGCACGGTGCCATACAACTCGGCGCCAGTCTGCGCGAGTAAGTAATCGCGATTGGACACCGGATACATGGATTGCGGCAGAAGGATGGGCACGCGAGCCGCGTCGATATCACTGCTCTCGTTGTACAAACCGAACGGCAACTTGGTACGCCCGGCGCGCACGCCCAACCAATCCCAAAACCGGTAGTCGAGATAGAACCAGTCGAATCGTGTGCGGTAGTTGCCGAGGGGCCCCAAATCATGCGTGAACAACTGCATGCCGACGCGCATGCGGTCCGTCAGATTCTTGCTGAAGTTGAGCGCGACTTCGCTAAATTCGAAGCTGCCGCGTTTGGACGCCGCGAGATAGTTGTTCTCGGTAGTCTTGAGAAAGCCTTGACTGACGAACCCGTGCACTTCGACGGGCAGCGCGGCATCACTGCCAGTGGCGCTGTCGTCCGCACGGGCGGGCCGAGCGCACAGCATACTGGCAACGACCACGACGACGACTGAGGGCCAGACACGAGCACGGGGCGTCCGCTTCAAGCAAGGCGAACTCGGGGTCCAACTTCCCACGTTGAGTAGTGTGTCTCGCGCGCGCTACCGGCGTCAAGACGCGAGACAGCACGCTGCCGCAGACTCGAAGAGCCATCCCGGGCTGCGGGCAACAGTGCCACCTGGCGAAATCCGACACCACAGAATCCATCTTTAACCCTTGAGGGTGATTAGTGGCGCTGACTCTGTGGCTTATCAACGCAAGCGCTGCGTTTTGGCGCGTGTGACGAGCTCAGGGCGTGCGCGCGCAGCGGACACCGGTATAAGGACTCCGCTTGCCGGGGTCATAGCTGTTGCGAGTGGCGGCAGACAGAAACCCGGCGGCATTTCCGGCGCTACCGCCGCGGAAAACGCGCAGCGAGTTGGCGGTAGACACGGCGTTGGAGCAGTCGTGACAGATGCCTTGCACGTAGAAGGGAGTAGCAAACACGTCCAGGTTCCATTCCCAGGCATTCCCGGCCATGTCGACCTGGCCCCACTTGCCGCTGCCGAACTCTGCCTTTGCACCCACCGTTTGCACAATGCTCGGATAAAACACGGCGTGGGCGGTATCAGGCGCGGTATTTCCCCACGGGTAAGTGCGCTCTTCAGCGCCACCCGCTGCGGCGTAGTTCCACTCGGCCTCCGTGGGCAAGCGCCCGCCATCCCAGATGCAGAACGCGAATGCTTCGAACCAGTCCACGCACGTGATAGGCAAGCTGTCCTGCGCGCCGGGAGCGGCCGTGTACGTGGCACCGGCCCCGCAATTGATGGCGGAGCCGAGCGCGGCAGCGTTAGCGGGCAACCTCACGTTCCAATCAGTGCTCCAGCCGGGATCAAGACCGTCGTTCGGATTCCTACCGGCCCCGGAAGCAGTCATGGTCTGGGTGTACACAGTCACGAAGTTGCGGAATCTGCCCACCGAAACCTCGTATTCGTCCAGCCCGAAGTCGCTCACCGTTGCCGGCGCGGCCGCGAGGTTGCTGCGATCGTAAGCGCCACCGGGCACGAGCGAAGCCGTGCAGCAACTCGAGGTGCCGTCCGCACCACACGTCTTCGCAAGCCCGGCGCAGGACACCGGCGTCCCGGTGAGCAGCACGATTGGGCTGACCTCGCCCCCGTCGTTGCCGCCGTTGCCGCCGTTGCCGCCGTTGCCGCCATTGCCGACCGCGCCGGCGCTGCCGCCGTCATTCATCATCACGGTGCCGCCACCCGTGCCCGCCTCGACTGCGCCGCTCCCAGCCGAGGCTGAGACGCCACCGTCTGCGCCCATGCCCGCATTGCCAGAGCTGCGTCCGCCCGAGCCGTTGCCGCCCGAGCCGTTGCCGCCTGCGCCTGCGCCTGCGTCGGCGTCGGGCGCGCCCGCATCCGCCGACGCCAAATGATAGCCGGTGAAGTCAGACGTGCAGGCGCTCGCCAGCGCGACCGCAGTGAGCAGCACGCAAGTGCTTAGGTGCGCGCGCACTTACCAACTCCTGCTGAGCGCGAGTTGTCCGCCGCTTGGATTCGGCGCCAACGAAAGCGCGGTGCTCGGCTTCGCGCTCGGGCCGTTAGTGAGCAAGAGATAAGCGCCCGCACCGAACGCGGCAGCGCCCACGACCCAGCCTACGTTCGATACGATCTCGAGGGTGCGCGCGGAATGAGCCGCATCCAAACCCGCGCTCGAACAGGACTTGTCGGGGTGACAGCCATCATTGACGACGCTCTTTTTGCCGAGCATCAACACGCCGGCAAGGGCGCCCACGCCTATTCCCGCGACGCCGACCCCACCAAGTACGAACCCGAACGTGCGCGTGTGCGAAGGGCCGCTCGAGACCTCGTGCGGTGCATTCGGCGCGGGGGGCGTGGCGGCCGGGACATGCTGGTTCGTCGGCGCGCCCGGGGTCACGACGAGGGAGCGACTTTCTGCTTCGACCAGCTTCAGCGAGAACGTGCGCGGGGCGAAGCCGGGGGCCGAAACCACGAGTTCGTGCGCGCCCGGGTCCATCGGGAGCGGGAGACCAAAGGCCGCCGCGCCGAGCTCCAAGCTGCCATCGTGCACGGTGCTGCCTGGGGGCGCGCCCGGCGCGAGTGTGAGCGTCAAACGGGGTACGCGCGCCTGCAGCCCGTGCGCGCGCTCGTGCGCCACCGGCAGCCGCTCATCGTTCGGGCTGAGCTTCTCCTCCACGGTGCGAAACAACTCCCACGCGCTGGCCAGACGCCCGCGCTTCTCTTCACAGTCTGCCAAGTTGAGCTCGGTGCCCGGTGCTGGGTCGAGTTTGTCGCTGGCTCGAAACTGCTCACATGCGCGATCGAAATCACCCTTGGCCATTGCGGTGCGCGCGCTGTCGAAGAGCGCGTCCGCGGCCGCTTCTTGCGCGTGAGCGCGCCCGGTTGCCACCAGGATGGCCGTGATGACCGGTAGTGTGTGTGCAGTCATCCGCATGGCGCACCGCCCTTTTAGTGTCGTTTGACGAACGGGTCGAGCGCCACTTTAGCAGCGTGCGGCTTCGCCTTGGCAAGCGCGGCCGCGCTGACGGCGCGCGTTGCGGCCGGACGCACGGCTTTCCCGGGCGGATCGGAGATCGGGGGAAAGGCGGAGCTCGCCGGGTCAAGCCCGGCCGGCGCAGCGACGCTCACCACACTGACCGGCACCTCACGCTGGACGAGCGGCGCGGCCTCGATAGCGGGGGCCGCCGCGGCCCGAGTGGGCTCGGCGTACGCGGCACGCTTCGCTTCCCCATGCACGAGGCGCGTGGCAACGAAGCCGAGTAGGCATAGGCCGCCCAGCCCGAACGCCAGCAGCGCCGTCTTGGAGCGCGTCTTCGCACCGTGGCTGAGCTCGGTCTGCGCGGAGCGGACCGACGCGGCAACACCTCCACCCATGGTCAGCCCGGTGGCGCTCGGCTCCGGTAGCGCTACGCGACTCGAATGCGGCACGCCAAGCGCGGGCAACGAGTCATCCCCCGCTATCAGCTGGTGCACGGCGTGGACGGCCTCTCGAAATTCGCTGGCGGTTTGAAAACGCAGTTCACGCTCATACGCGAGCGCCTTATCCACGAGCTCCGCCAACGAAGGATGCACGTTGACGACGACCTTGGCGGAGGAGGGCGCTCGTTCCGTCACCGCCATCACCAGGGCTTCGTTCACGGTTTCGGCTTGGTGCACGAAACGCCCAGAAAGCAGCGTAAACATCGTCGCGCCCAGAGCCCACAGGTCGGTCCGAGCGTCGACGTCTTGCCAGCGACCGCGGGCCTGCTCGGGCGCCATAAAGGACGGAGTGCCCATCACGCCCAGCGTTTGAGAAGGCGTACCGGCGCTCTCCTGCACACGCGCAATCCCGAAATCGAGGATCTTCAGCACGCCGTCTCGAGTCAGGAACAGATTCTCGGGTTTTAGATCGCGGTGCACGATGCCTCGCGCGTGCGCCGCTTCGAGCGTAGCCAACGCTTGCTCCAGCAGCGCCAACACTTCGCGTGCGCTCAACTTACCGCCGTGGCGCAAAGCGCGTTCTTCGAGCGTCTCGCCCTCGAGCAGCTCCATCACCAAGAAGGGCACGCCTTCCTCGGTCACTCCGTCGTCGTCCGCGGCAACCGCGCCGCTGTGCCCCACTTGATTCGCTGCGTAGCCTTCACGAAGGAAGCGCTGCCGCGCGTTCTCGTCCACGGCCATCTCCGGGTGCAGGACTTTGATCGCGACGCGCTTGGTGTTGCGATGTGTCGCGAAGTACACCGCCGCCATGCCACCTACGCCGACCAGCTTATCCAGGTGCCATCTGCCGTTGAGCAGCGTACCGACGCGCGCTTGCGCGCGCTGAGTGACGAGGTCGGTCGGTTCCATGTGGGCGCTGTGCCGAGAAGTACGGTCGCTCCTATGAGGAGATAAGGCGCGGAGCCGGGCCGCCCAGCGCAATCCCGAGCCGGAAATCGAAAAACCCTTCGGGTACGACCAGCTGAAGACGCAAATTAAGCCCCAATCTGCCACGAATTTCGGCAAATTTCCGGAAACTTTCGCTCAAGGCTGACGCTCCGGCTCCGTTCATGCCCGGAGCAAGATCAGCTACGCAGGGCAGCCATCCGATCCCACGCTGCCGGTTCCCCTGCCGCAGCGACCAAATAAGCAATCTGCTCCTCGCCCGATAAGACTCTCGATTGAATATCACGCGCGCAGCATGCGAGTTACTTCGCATGCTCCAGCATGATGCTCGAGCTATCGAAGACGACGTGAGCGACTGCACGGACGCGCGAGTTCCGTAGCGCCAGGCCGCGAGTAGCGCGCGCCGAACAAGCGACAACGAACAGCCGCTGTACAGAGCTCCGCAAGCATCGCGATGTAGGGGCTATTCGCATCTATTTACGCGCGGACTTCGGCACGCACCGAGCACAACCAACGCTTCTCAGATTCGGATCTCGATCTCCACACCGCTCACGATCTACCGACAAAAACGCCAGCTCTCGCGCCGCACTCACGCATTCAATCTGAGACACAGAGTCATCCGCTGTTGCACTGCGCGACCAATCAGTCACATCCCGTCTAAAGTTTCCAATAGCGACGACGTTTAAGTTGCACACGGGCGCCGAGGGTTATCACTCAACAACGGCGAGCGGGAACAATCACACGTGGCGAACGACCTTCGCCGCTTTGTCAAAATAGAGCGATAGGTGGTTCACATGTCAAAATCAGTGTCGTCACGTTCGAAGCGTTTTACTGCGTTGTGCGGTGTCTTGGCTCTGGCGGGCTTGGCCGGTTGCGGTTCTGCTCCGTCCGCGCCCTCGACTAGCTCACAGACGCCCGCCCCGGCGACCGCCGCCGATTTCCCCGGTGTCGATGTCGGGTCGACCTCCTCTACGTTGCTCCACACTGGCGCTTGCGTGGGCGGCTCGGCCAACGGCTCGACCAGCATCACCGTCTCCGTCAGCAACGGTGAGTCCGTGTACCTGACCCTGCGCCCGACCGACAACATGGTCGTGGTCAACGGCGCGGCTGCCGAGAATTGCCAACTCGCTTTGGCGCCGACCACGGCGTTCCCGGGTCAGTTCCCCACCGGCAAGACCATCACCATCCAGGCCGCTGGCACGGTGGCCGCGAACGATTCGCGCACCGTCATCCTCGACTACGTCAACGGCATCTGGGGCGAATCCACCACCGGCGCCGCGGGCGTCGTCAACATCAATCTCGGCACCGCGACGGGCGTGAACAACACCGTCAAGATCCGCGGCTCCGCGAACGCCGACGCCTTCTACTTCGGCAAAGGCACGGGCACGGCTACCGGGCCGTTCGTGTTCAACGTGAACGGCGGCGCTGCGGCCCCGTTGGATGCTGTTCCGGACGTCTCGCTCACCAACATTCAGAACCTGATCGTCTCGACGGGTCCGGGCGCTGACAAGATCGTCGCGGACGGCACGTTCGGCACTGCAGCAGCCTACCCGAACGCGATTCAGATGTTCGGCGGCGCTGGCAACGACATCCTGACCGGCGGTGCTGGCAACGACATCTTGAGCGGTGACCTCGGCGGCGACACGATGACGGGCGGCCCGGGTGCCAACACGTACGCCATGGGCACGGTTGCGCAGGGTGCCACTGGTGCGGGCAACTTCGACACCATCACCGTGAATAGCGTCATGGGTGTGACCGCGGTCGACACGGTCGACTTCAGCCAACGCACGGGCGACCTCACGGTCACCCTGGCGACGGTTGCCACCGGCGCCAACGGCGAGAACCTCGAAGGCATGGTCATCCCGGACACGGTCTCGACCATCCTGGGCGGCTGGGGCAATGACACCATCACTGCCGCGGGCAGCGCGCTCAAGCACACGCTCAAGGGTGGCCCCGGCGACGACATGTTGACCGGCTCCTCCACCACGGGTGTCGACCTGCTGATGGGCGGCAACGGCACGGCGACCAGCGGCGACGGCGACGACACCTTCGCGGGTGCCAAAGCTACCGTCGATTACAGCGCGCGCACAAACCCCGTCACGGTGAACCTCGACTCGGCGGGCGCGTCCTTCAGCGGTGACGTAACGGGCACGACCGTCAACGTCAAGGCGCTCACGGCGAGCGCCGGCACGAGCACCATCGGCGCCCCGGCGATGAACGTTTCCACCCTGGCCGGCGTGAGCGGCATGACGGCCGCCTCGGTCGGACAGTGGCTCACGCTCAGCTTGACCGCTGCCGGCGCTGACGACAGCGCCTACAAGATCACCCACTACACCAGCGCCACTTCAGTCGACATCGACGTCACCGGGCACGCCGGGTTCGTCGCGGACGCCACTCATGCGTTCAAGTTCGCCGTCGACGCGCACACCCGCGCTATCCAGCCGAGCGCAGCTTCTGCCGGGACCATCACGGCGCTCACCTCGACCATCACTGGCTTGACCAACATGACGTCGCATGACATTGGCCTGTTCCTGGTCATCAGCGGTTCTTCCAACTCGGGCGCCGACGACTCGCCGGCCCTCGGCTACAAGATTGTCACGGTCCCCGATGCGAACACCGTGACGGTCGACGCCAGCACGAACGTGGCCTTTGCCAACGACGCCGGCCCGTTCAACTGGTCGCTACAAACCAACCTGGACGAAGCGGACGTCGTCAAGGCCGGCAGCGTGAACGGTAGCTCGAGCGCTACCAACACCATCACCGCGATCGACGGTGGCGTGCACCGCATCGTCGGTGGCTCTGCCAACGACGTGCTGACCGGTGGCGCTGGTTCGGACACCATCTACGGCATGGACGGTAACGACACCATCTACGGCGGCGACGGCGACGACTCGATTGTCGGCGGCGCCGGTGCCGACACGCTGTACGGCGGCGACGGCAACGACTTGCTGGAAGGCGACGCGGCTGCTGACACGTTCGATTGTGACGGCGCCAACGCCGCGGGCGTCCTCGGCACTGCGCCGGGCAACACGGACCTGACGGTGGACTTCACCCCGGGCACAGACCTGCCGGCCACGAAGCCCCTCGACTGCGAGTTCTGATAACGAAGAGTGAGGAGCGCCGGTCGCTCCTCACTCGTTCCAACCGGGCATGACCGGTTATCACTCGAGACACGGAAATAGCTCCCCTGGATGATGCCACACGGCTCACCCTCGGGAGCTTTTCGACGTAGAAGGGGCCTTCTTCATGAGTATCAGTTTTGGCGCATGCTCTGGCGCCCGGCGTCCTGGCTGCGCACGGCGACGCCCTCTCGGACTACTCCTGTGCCTAAGTATGGCAGCGTCTGCGTGCGGCGCGGCACCCACCGCGCCGACGGAAATTGCGGTCAAGCCCGCGAGCCCGGAGCAAGACCCTGACTATCCGGGCATCGGCCGCGCGAGCTCAGCGCTGCTCTCGACCACCTGCACTGTCAACGCCAGTGGCCTCACCATCCCCGTCAATGCGGGCGAGACGGTCGTCATCAGCCTCAGCACGACCGATGGCAAAGTGACGGTAAATGGCAGCGACGCGAGTGGCAACCCGTGCGAAGTGGCAGCTACACTGACCGTTACGGTGACCGCCGGCACTCCCGGTGACCACGGCGTGTATCTCGACCTCTCGAACGGTTCGTTCTCCCTGGCGAAGGCCGCGAACGCACCAAAAATCAAGCTCACCCTCGGCACTGGCACGAATGACACGCTGACTGTGCGTGGTTCCGCGAATGCCGATCACTACTACTTCGGCAAAGGCTCGACGGCCGGAACGACGCTCTTCAACTTCAACGGCGGCAGCGGCGTGGGCGACGACGCCTTCGCCGATGTCTCGATCACGGGCGCAGAGCACGTCATCGTGAGCAGCGGCCTCGGGGACGACGTCCTCGACGGCAGCGGGTTATTCGGCACCATCGCCGGATATCCAACGCCCCTCACCTTTTATGCCGGCGCAGGCGACGACGTCGTGACCGGCGGTGCGGGCGACGACCAGCTCAGTGGCGACGCCGGGAATGACCAACTCGCCGGTGGCAAGGGCAACAACACCTACCTCTCGGGCAGTGCAAACGACGGGACCGACGTGGTGAGGGTGACGGCGTTGGCCGTCGATACCGTCGACTACAGCCAGCGCTTCAACCCGATCTCCGTCGTGTTGAACAACACGGCAGTGAGCGGCGAGAGCGGCGAGAACGACACGATTCCGGACACCATCACCACCCTAATCGGCGGCTCCGGAAACGACTCGCTGTCGGCGGCAGGCAGCTCGCGCCGCCACGAGTTATTCGGCGGGCCAGGTAACGATACGCTCACCGGAGGCAACGCCAACGACACGCTGGATGGGGGCGACGGTGTGCTCCAAGCCGACGGCGACGACACCTTCATCGGTGTCAACGCCACCGCGAGCTACAGCGGACGCTCACAGCCGGTGACGGTGACGGTGAACGGCAGCGGCAACGGCGGGCTGGACGCAAACGACGGGGACCCGCTAGCCACTCGCCACATTCAATTCAATGTCGCGGCGAACCCAGGCGCGACGATCACCGCCGCCAGCAATACCGTGACCGGCCTTACCGGGATGAACACCGCTGCAATCGGTCATTTGCTGGTGATCAGCGGCTCGACCTTGGCCCACGACAACGGCTCGTATCACATCGTCGCGGTCAACAACGCAACCACCGTGGTGCTAGATTCGGTCGACACCGCGGCGAAAGCCACGTGGGCGGACGACGGCGCAGCACACTGGAGCTACACCGAAGACGCGGGTGCCGAAAAGGATGAGGTGCGCTGCCCGAACGTACTCGGCAGCGCGACTGCCGCAAACACGATCACCGGCGACGCCAATGCCAATTGGTTGAGTGGAGGCGCAGCTATCGACGTCATCGTCGGCGGCGCAGGCGACGACACGCTGAGCGGTCTCGATGGCGACGACACCTTGTATGGTGGTGCGGGCGACGACACCTTGCTCGGCGGCATGGGGGCCGACACGCTCATTGGCGGCGACGGGAACGACGTCCTCGAAGGCGACGACAACAGCGACTCCTTCCAGTGCGACGGAAAGAACGACCCTTCCACGAGTGGCGCCGCGCCCGGCCGAGCCGACTACACCGTCGATTACAACCCCGGCTCCCCCGACTACGACACACGCCCAGCCCCATCCGGGTGCGAGTTCTGAGGCTAGCCGCGCGACCGCGCCCGCCACACCCAAGCATTCGCGATTAGCGACGCGGGCCGTGTTCACGGCGCGCGATGAGCGCGCACGCAAGCGCAACGAGCGACCAAACAGAGCCCGTGGAAGGGCCGTCGCGACGGCTAGAAAGTGAGCAACCGGCGAGCGGGGATTCGCTGACTTGCACCTGGCCGTAAGAGCTCACGGCCTTGCCCTTGGGAGGGTAGATCGTGCACACGGCAGCGATGTCGTCGGGGTCGAGCACCCGCAGGTTGCCCTTGCCGGCTTCGTAACTGATGAACATCACGGCTGTCTTTTTCGGCGAATGATCGAGGCCGATGAAGTGGCCGATTTCATGGGTCATGATGGAGGGCAGGTCAGCTCCGTCCGCGGGCCGACCATTGGTAATGTTGCCGGCTGTGCCATTGACCTCCACGTCAGCGTCGTAGATTTCGCCCGTGTGAAAATCGTAGGAGACGGTAGTGAGGGCGAGCGCGCTGCCCGGCTTCGTCGCCATCCAAGTGTCGTCACGAAACATGAAGATGTTTGCATTCGCTTGCCCGGGGACGTACTCCACTTTCGATACCGGCGTTTGCCCGCCGCTCATCGCGCCGATCGTCGGGTGCGTACCCGACCCGCAGTTTGCCGAGGACCAAGTGTTGAACGCAGTCGCGAGCACCGCCTCGAAGCTAGTGGCGTCGATGTGATTCTTGACCGAACCATCGCCCTGAACCAAGAAGGTCACCGGATTGATCGCCCAATAGAGCGGCATTCCGCCTTGTCGACAGCCGTCCTTGTCGATGGTGCACTGGTCACCGCGTGATGGATCGCAGGTGTTGGTGCGACAGAATGCGTGGGCCGGGGCAACGCTTAGCAACGCCGTGGCCAAGCATACGGCATGCGGGAGCAAGCGGCGGAGCGGGTGCATCATGACCCGAGCGCCGACTGAATCAGCGAGCGCGCGTGAGGAAGATCTTGTCCGGGCAAGACATGCATGGCGGGCTCGGCTTCACCCACCAGCTCAGGCGCATGCGGGCTTTGCATCAGCCGCACCGTCTGGTTCTTGTCGAAAATCAAGGGGTAGTGCCCCTGGGCCATCGCAGTGACGCGTAGCACCCCCGCATCTCGCATCATGAATAGCATGCTGGTTTGACCGAGGAACAACGCAGCTTCGCCGCAGACCAGTGCCGCACGGTCACCCACCGTACCGCCGAGTGTGCGCACGAGGAGTTCGCCGTCGGACGGCACGGCCTTGGCAACGACGTCTTCGACCCGCACTTGAGTGTCCGTCACGATGCGCTGCCGACCGCCCAGCTGCTCCCAGTGCGAGCTCGAGTCTAATGGCGTTGCGAGGACGATGTACTCACTGAGCTGAGCAAGCTCGGGCAGAGACAGGCCCCGGAACAGCGTGGCCCGCGCGACGCGCGGCACGAGCACGGCGCCTACTCCGCACAACCCCGCGCTCAGGAGTGCTCTCCGCGCGAGGGGCGCCTTGCTGCAGAGACACGTCATGAAGGCATGGAACGGCATTGCCGAGCGGCCGATTAAGCCCAATTGCGGCTGAATTCCTGGAATTGTGACTTTTGCACGCAACAAACGCCGGCCGCTCACTCGTCGCCGCGTGGCCCGAGCGCGAAAACTCGTAACAGCGAGGCCGAGGGCGCTGCGCGCTACCCTGAGCCCAGGGGCGTAGCGTCGTAGCCTTCGGCATCGCGCAGGGCCCAGCCCGCGTCGGTAGTCAGTTCCAAGACGTGCCGATGGTACTTCATCAGCCCCGAGTGATGGCTAACGCTCACTAACGTGATCCCGAGCGCACGCAGCGCCTCGTACATCTGCGTCTCGTTATCTATGTCGAGCGCGCTAGTGGCTTCGTCCAGCACCGCGTAGCGCGGCTTGCCCAGGAGCACACGAGCGATGGCCAAGCGCTGTGCCTCACCGCCGGACAGGATCTTCGCAAAATCCACCTCTTTGTCCAAGCCACCGCAGCG
This sequence comes from Polyangiaceae bacterium, assembly GCA_039936055.1. GTDB lineage: Bacteria > Myxococcota_A > Polyangia > Polyangiales > Polyangiaceae > PMG-095. Next base: position 45,313 of record JBDTJC010000139.1, read on the forward strand.
TTCGACCAGATCAGGGAGGTTTACCGCCGCGAGCACTTGATGCAGCTCGGTTTCTGGTACATCCCGATCGATGCGCGGGTATGACAACTGGTGCCGGAGCGTGCCCAAGATCATGTACGGCCGCTGCGGTAAGAACAACATGTGATCCAGGTCCGGATGGCGAATGGTGCCGGAACCAGCACGCCACAGGCCTGCGACTGCCCGAAGCAGCGAGCTCTTGCCCCCGCCGCTCGCCCCCACAATCACCAGACCGTGGCCAGTGCTCACGGTCAGAGTAACGTTCTTGATCAGCGTGCGCTCGTGATTGGGCGTTTGGACGGTGACGTTGTCCAGCTCCAGGCTCGGGTGCTCAAGCCTCTCAATCCACGCTTGTGCGGGGTCCGGCGGCTTGTTCTCGGCGTTGAGCACGCGCCTGAATGCGTGCAAGCGCTCGATGCCAGCGGCAAACGCGCTCAGCGTTTCGAAGTTGTCTACGAACACGGTCAGCGCGCTGAGCATGGCAGCGAACGCACCTCCTGCCTGGACCGCGCGGCCTACCTCCAATTCCCCGGAAATGATGCGCGGCGCGATGATCACGCTGGGCAGCGCGTACGTCAGGAAGCTGAATAGGTACTGGAACAAGTTGAGCCCCAGCGTGCGTTTCAAGAGCTGAGTGTAGTTATCGTACAAAGCCGCGAAGCGCTCGCGCACGTTAGCGCCTTCACGTTTTTCTCCGCCGTAAAACGCGATGCCTTCGGCATTTTCACGGATGCGGATCAGGCTAAAGCGAAAATCTGCCTCTTTGCGCAACTGCTGAAAATTCAGCCCGACCATCGGTTTGCCGAACACGAAGAAGGTGACCGTGGTGCCGATAGCTGCATACACCACGAGCACCCAAACCAAGGTCTTGGAGATCGACCAAAGAATGCCGCTGAAGGCGATGAGCTGCATCAGCCCGCTGACCATTTCCAGCAGGAACGTCAAAGACTTCTGGGTGAAGGCGCTGATGTCCTCGGCGATGCGCTGGTCCGGATTGTCGATGCTGTGGTCGGACGTGAGGTCGTAAAACGCGCGGTTGCTCAGGTATTTGCGCAGGAAGCTCTCGGTGAGCCAGCGGCGCCAAGAGATGCCCAGGCGGTCGCGCACGTAGTAGTAGAACCCGTAAATCGGCACGGCGATCACGAGCGCGGCACCAAATATGGTCATCGAGTGCCAGAAGCGCGCCGAGTCCTTGGCCGCGAGCGCCGAGGTGAACTCACCGGACTGCTGATTGAACAGGACGATGAACTCAGTGCGGCCGATCAGGAGCAGCACCAGGAGCGCGAGCATGCCCCGGGCGAACCACTTCTGATGTCCGAACCAAAACGGTTTGGCGATGCGCCAGAACCGATGCCAAAGCCGACTATCGAACCCGGGGGTGCGCGCTTGCTGATTGGACAAGGATTTTCTCGGAGCGACGCGGGCTCGCTACTGAGCCCATATAGCGAAAGTCGTGCCGAAGTGCTGTCTTTCGATTTCCAGGCCAAAAGAGCCCGTTTCTTGGACGCCGCGGCGCAATGCGCCACAGCGCCTGGTCGAAGTGCCGAAGTTGACACTTCCGAGCCATCTCTCGCGGCGCGGTCTGGCGCGCTTCTCGTCGCGCAAGCGCCAGCGGGGCAAGTCGCGTTAAGCGGCGCGCACGGCTGACCGACTCAAGGCGTGACCATCAGGCCCCGCAGCCGCAATCGAAGCGAGTTGGTCGGGGCTGAGGGCGACGTCGTAGATCCTGAATTCATCGTAGCTGCCACTCAAGTACGGGTCTTGGGTCCACTGTGAGCGCCCAAGCCAAGCGTTCACGTCCGACAACTCGGAGAGTGGCGCCATGACGCCGCTGCCGAGGAGCTTGCCGGCAGCATACAAGTGCATTTGCTGCGCGCTGATGTCGAGCACCGCGCTCATGCTGGCGCTAGTTTGGTTCGGGAATGCGGTGTTGCTCAACGATGTTGCTGATGCTGGAGTAGAACAATCGAGCGGGTGAGGCTCGCCCTCAGCAAGCCCGCCAGGCATACGGCGCGGGCGTGTCAGTCGAATACTGTTGACGGTCTCGCGCCTGCTCAAATCAGATATCCCAACCCGGGGCAGCGCTCGCACGCAGCCTCTTCCACGGATCAAGAGTGGGCCGGAGCGTGAATCGGTGGCGTTCGGATCCGGGTAGGGGTACATGCGTTGAAGAACGGCGGGCTCATCGTAACTCCCAAGCAAGTCCCACGACCTTCGCCTCCTCCCTCGGCTGGCGCTAAGCCCTCACAACACTCCTGGCGAAACCGGGCGCTGCCGGCGGCAGTGCTGGCATGAACTCCCCACGCCTGGGCTGGGTGGCTCGGGCGGCACTGCTCGCGGCGACTGCGTGGTCGCCTGCTTGTCGCCATGACAACGCACCTCCACACAAGCGCGATCCGGCGGTCCTGGACGGCATGGAACTCGCAGCTGCGCGACGTGTCGGGCTGGACTCAGCAGTAGACGCACTGGAACGAGGCGACCTCGTGCGGCTCAAGATGCTGCGGGTGTGGGCCCAGAAGCGAGCCCAAGTCGTGTTGTTCCCCGCCGACGACATGACCTCGCTCGACGTGGCGATCGCTTGCGCGGACGGCAGCTTGGCCGTGAACGACCGCGGTCCCGCGCTTGCGAAACTGAAAAGCGGTCGACTGCTCGAGCCAACGCGGGCTCTTTGCCTGGAGCCTGCCGAGTGACGAGCGGCAAGTCGGGCATAGCGCTCGCGTCGGTACGTCAGCGCCGCTGACAGACGAAGTTGAACACGCCGTCGTAGCGCTGCGTCACGTACAGCACACCGAAACCTGAGCCGAGCTCGGTGTAAATGTCGGCCTTGGGCACCGCCGTGAACTGCCCATAGTGGTCACACCAGGCGTTGCCCGACTTATCACGCAGGTACGCGGCCTTGCCGTTGTCGATGCACAGGTTGAATAGGAACAGGCCGCCACGCATGAGCAAGGTGCGAGCGTGCGCGTAATGGCGAGTGCGCTGCTTGCTCGACAGGTGTTGAAAGACATTCGAAGCAACAACGTAGCTGAAGGTCCCCGCGTTCTGCTCCACCAACTCATCGGGGATCAAGCCTTGTGCGGTCGCTTGCACGATGCCGGGCATGCGCGGCACGACATCCACCCCCGTGTACTCGTGATTGGTGTGCGTCTCGACGAAGTGCATGAGCGAGCCGAAGCCGGGCCCAATCTCCAGCACCTTGAGCCGTTGCTGCGCGTTCTCTTCAAGAAAGTCAGTGATGCCGAAGCTCTTTGCAAAGCGCAGGTTGATGCGGTTTGCGTCCATCCGGGTCTCCACCGAGTGCGGCATGCGGCCGACCGCGGGGCTTACCGCAACGTTGCACACCGGGTCGAGCAAGAACAACTCGTCGCACGCGCGCCAGAAGTCACGGCAGTCTACGTGGTCCGGAGAAAGCCGCTCGACCAACTCCTGGTTCACGACAAGCTTCGGGCGTTCATGCTCGACCCACTGTTGGTAAGCGGCCAAGTCCGTAAAACCAAAACCCTCCGTCAGCTCACGGCGAATTTCTTGATATTGCTTCATCGTGAGACGGGCCTCGCAAAGAAACGCACTAGAACACCTACCAAGGCGCAGTTAGACGCACCAGCCTGCGCTCCGCAAGCTCGGGGCAAATGGCGACACGTGGAGTTTCTCCTCGGGCCGACTGGGCCTGGCAATACATCGACGCGCTATGGACACGTACCTGACGTGCAACTTTCGGCGCCTTCACGCGGTGCCGCCGCCGGCCATCGGCTTGGCACGAACGCTGCTTAGGGAGACTCCTCGCGCCTCATTACTCCCACCGCTCGCTCGAAAGTCCTCGAGTCACCGAACCCTTCCCGCGCTTCCGACAATGCCACATCCCACGTTGGCCGCCTCCTCACGAGCGGCTATTTTATCGGTACTTCTCGCAATTTCTGGGTGTGGAAACGCCGCTAAGGCCGAGCCGGGCCCCAGTCACGCCAAGACCGCAGATAACTCCGTTGAGTTACACGGGGCGAGCGCAACGTACATCCGCGTCGAGCCGGCGGCTCCCGCCGAGCGTAACGCACAGCGCTCCTTGGCAGCCCGCATCGCCTTCGACGATCGGAAGGTGGCGGCCTTGGGACCGCCGGTGCAGGGGCGCGTGGCGAGCATCGATGTCGTGCTGGGTGACCGCGTCGAGAAGGGCGCGCTGTTGCTCACGCTGCGTGCGCCGGACATCGCGGCCGCCAGTGCGCAGCTCACGGAAACGAAAACCGCTCGCGTGTTGGCCGAGCACAACGCAGAGCGAGCCAAGCTGTTACTCGACCGCGGGGCCGGCAGTGAAGCCGAGAGCCAACAGGCAGATTCCGCGCTGGCGCAAGCAAGGGCGGAAGAGGCCCGCGCCACGGCCGTGCTGGCGGCTCTCGGTGGTTCACACGGGTCGAACGAGTACCAATTGCGCTCACCGCTCGCCGGAGTGGTCGTCGAGCGGAATGTCGCGGTGGGTACAGAGGTTCATGCCGATCAGGACAAGCCGCTGATCACCGTTGCAGACCTCTCGACCCTGTGGGTCATGGCCGACGTCTACGAGCAGGATCTAGCCAGAATTCACGTCGGGGATGAAGCGCGCGTGCACGTCCCGGCGTTCCCGGACAAGGACGCTGTCGGCCACATCACCTATGTCGGAAATACTATCGACCCAGTAACGCGCGTCGCCGTCGCGCGCGTCGAAATCCCCAATCCGGATTTGAGCCTGCGTCCGGGCATGTTTGCCAACGTCCAAGTCACCGGTTTGTCCGACGGTGTGGTGGATGTTCCGATCGCGTCCGTGCTTGCGCGCCGCGATCAGTTCTTCGTGTTCACTCAGAACCCCAACGGAACGTTCGCAGAACGTGAAGTGAGGCCGGGTGAACAGCACGGCCAGCACATCCAGATCCTCGCGGGCCTGCGCCCCGGCGACCCCGTCGTGACCGAAGGCGCCATCTTGCTCGACGCCGAAGCCAACGAAGCTTTGTAGTCGCGTCCCAATTCAATCCAGTACGGTACGGAGCTCGCAAGGCGCGGCGCTCGCGGCCGTGTTGTGTGCATCGAGAACCACTCATGATCCATCGTATCGTCGAGTTTGCGCTCAAGCAGCGACTCGTCATCCTCGTTGCAGCGCTCGTTTTGGTGGGCCTGGGCGTCAATGCGCTGCGCAATCTGCCAATTGAAGCGTACCCAGACGTGGCCGACACCTGGGTACAAATCATCACCCAGTGGCCCGGTCACGCCGGTGAAGAGGTCG
>JBDTJC010000140.1:0-5550 GCA_039936055.1 Polyangiaceae bacterium
GCATGGTGCGTCGTGACGCGACGGAAGGACTGAGCCCGCAAGGGGAAGGTCTGGCCGGCGCTCGCTGCGCTTTTCCAACAGGTGCAAGTCCTGTCCCGGTAAGCGTCGGTGCGCCGGGTAGCAGACCCCAGATGCCGAAGGGAGAGCTTCGCGTCCGAGCGGGGTGTCAAGAGCCCGTGAAGCGACGAAAGTCGTACAGCGGGGAGCAAGTACGCGGGCCGCAACATGAAGTGAAGCCTGCAGCCTCGACAGAGAAACAATCTGGGAGCCGAGCCACTCATGTCATGGCGAAGGCAACATCCGCGGTGGGAGCACCGAAGCTCGTCGCGGGTCCCGGCGGGGTATTGGGCGCAGCACGCGTACAAGGAGGAGTGCGGAACACGAGAGGCCCGTCTGCACGGCCCGAGTCAGGGCAAGGTGGGTCGTATAAGCCGAAGGCGAAAACGACAGCTGTGCAGCGGGAGTCCGAGGGGATCGTAGTACCGCTGATGGTCGCGCAGAATAACGCGATCGGAGGGAAGGGTCCCTGCGGTGATAGTGCTGAAAGAGCAGGTAAGCGCGAGGGAATGGCCGGCAAGACCGGACCTAACAACCCCGGCGGCCGTAGGCCGCGCGACAAAGTGCGAGAACTGCAACGTCAGCTGTGTGGTGCAGCCAAGCGGGCACCGGGAAGGCGCTTCCACGCGCTGTACGATCACATCTGGAGGCGTGACGTCCTTCGGGAAGCGTGGAAGCGAGTGAGACGGAATCGCGGCGCCGCTGGAGTCGATGGCCGATCGCTCCTCGTCGTCGAGCAGTACGGGGTCGAGCGCTTCCTTGAAGAGCTCGGAGCCACTCTGCGCGCAGGAGAGTACCGACCGAGCGTGGTCCTTCGTCGGTACATTCCGAAGGCTGATGGGAAGAGGCGACCGCTGGGCATCCCGACGATCCGGGACCGGGTGGTGCAGATGGCAGCGAAGTTGATGCTGGAGCCAATTTTCGAGGCGGATTTTCTGCCGTGCTCGTACGGCTTTCGGCCGAGGCGGAGCGCGACGATGGCGCTGGAAACCCTGCGGAAAGCAGGGGCAAAAGGTGGTCATCACGTACTCGATGCTGATATCCGCGACTACTTCGGGAGCAACGAACACGACAAGCTGATGAAGCTCGTCGCTCGACGCATCTCAGATCGGCGAATGCTGAAGTTGCTACGGCAGTGGCTCGAAGCAGGTGTGATGGAGGACGGTGTCGTCTCGCCGACGGTGGCGGGCACGCCGCAAGGGGGAGTGATCTCTCCGTTGTTATCCAACATCTACTTGCATGCGCTCGATGTTTTGTGGACACGCCACAGCGCTCCACTCGGAACGCTGGTGCGTTACGCAGACGACTTCGTGGTGATGAGCCGTACCAAGAAGGACTGCGAGCAAGCAGAGGCGCGTATCCGGGTTATCCTGAAGCGTCTGGGGCTCGAGCTGCATCCGGATAAAACGAGACGAGTCGAGCTCTACGATGGCAAGCAGGGCTTCGACTTTCTCGGCTGTCACCTGCATAAGCGTCTGAGCGGCAAAGTGTGGGAAAAGAAGCGGGAACGCCTCTATTTCTTGCATCGCTGGCCGTCACAACGCGCGATGCAGCGCATCCGGCAGCGCGTGAAGGAAATGACCCCAAGGGGGCGATGCCACGCGGACCTCCGCGATGTCATTGCTGACTTGAACCCCGTGCTTCGTGGGTGGGGTAACTATTTCCGCACTGGCAATGCCGCCAAGCGCTTCAATCAAGTCGACACATATGTCTGGCGACGGCTGATCGCTCTGCGCGTGAAACGCAAAGGGCGGAATCTAAAACCAGGCGATGTGTCTCGCTGGTCCCGCGACACCTTCCACAACCTCGGCCTCCATCGCTTGCGCGGTACTGTCCAATATCCCGAGCCTACCTCCTACAAGGAGTCGGCGTAATGTTGCACCACGAGAAGTCACCGGTAAGCCGTGTGCGGGAAATCCGCATGCACGGTTTGAAAGGGGGTCTTGCCCTTTCGTCCGTGACCTTCACTGGATGAAAGGGCAAGATCTACCAATGGCAGCCAAAAAAAGCAGCGCAAAAGTAGGTCCGAAAGGCAAACTGACGGTCGCGAAGCCAGCACCCAAAAAGGCAGCGCTAGCCAAGGCCGCGCTCGCGAAAGCGGCCAAGAAAGCGGCCCCGGCCAAGGCCGCGCAGCCGCCCGCGCCGAGTAAAGCAACAGCGGGCTCCGCGAAGGCGGTGGCTGAGGGCAGCAAAGCGCCCTCGTTCACTTTGCCTGATGAGACGGGCGCCGTTGTGAGCTCCGCGAGCCTCGCGGGCAAACCGTACGTGCTGTACTTCTACCCGAAGGATGACACCCCGGGCTGCACCAAAGAGGCGTGTGACTTTCGCGACAATCTGAGGGCGTTCAACGCCGCCAAGGTGCGCGTGCTCGGCGTGAGCGCGGACGACGCGAAGCGCCACGCGAAATTCAAAGCGAAGTACGGCCTCACCTTCACGCTGCTGGCTGACACCGAAAAATCCTTGATCCACGCGTATGGTGTCTGGGTGAAGAAGCTGAACTACGGGCGCGAATACATGGGCGTGCAACGCAGCACGTTCCTCATCGACAAGGACGGCAAAGTCGCCGAAGCGTGGCACGGCGTGCGCGTGCCGGGGCACGTTGAAGCGGTCTTGGCTGCGCTCTGACTGACGAGCGCGGCTAGTACGACGACCCGGAACTCCGTTCTGAGTTGTCGTACGTCGAGACAGATAGAGTACTGAGGACAGATTTGCCGTACTGGAGGGTTTCTGCGGCCCTCACCCTCGAGGGCCGCGGAAACCCGGAACGCACATCCGAACCGAAGTACTAGTGCGGCGTCGGTGAGTGGAAGTGACGTATCGGGCGGTCGCGCTGTCCAGAGCGGCCGATGCGACGGCGAGGAAACTCAGGCTGCGGGCGGGGGGCAGCTCGAAACCCGTGCCACCCCTGACTTCTCGGCGGTGTACGAGGCGGGCGGCCAAGTAATGGGGGGCATCGGGTACGCGGGGCGCGCGAACAAGAAGCCTTGGCCGTAGTGCACGCCGGTATCGCGCAAGGCGCTGAATTCATCGTCCGTCTCGATACCTTCGGCGACGACCGTGGCATCAAGATCCAAGCACAAGCGCACGATGCCGGCGATCAGCCGCTGCTGGCGCGAGTTGCGTTCGATGTTCACGATCAGCTGGCGATCCAACTTCACGACCTTGGGCTCGAGATCCAAGATGCGTTTCAGGTTCGAGTAGCCCGCGCCCAGGTCATCCACCACCAGCTCGACATGGCAACGCGAACGGAGCTCACGCAACACGCTCATGCACAGGTCGTGTTGCGTGAGCGGCATGGACTCCGTCACTTCCATATACAACACGTGGTCGTGACTGAAGATCGGGTCGTCGGGGCGGACGATCCATGACTCGTGCAGTTCTTGTGGGTGCACGTTCAGGAACAAGGGGCGTCCTGCGCTGAGCGGCACCGCGATTTCGCGGATCATGCGGCCTAGCCGCCCGGCGCAGCCGACTTCCAGCGCCATCTCGAACAGCTTGAGTGGGTTGGCCAGGGCAGGGACGCTGCAACGCACGAGCGCTTCATGCGCGAATAACTCACCATCCGTCATGCTGACGATGGGCTGGAAGACCACGCTCAGATCTGCCGGCGAAACCAAGCGCTCCAGCGCGAACTGCGAATTGCGTCTGCCGCGCGGAACGTCGAGCGCGGGCGCTTCCGCTAGCAACGCCTGCGGAGCGTCCGACAACCGATTCGAGCGCGGCACAGCGCGCGGTGGGGCATTTAATTTCACGGTGAGGGGTTCCAGCTCGCAGGCGCGCGTTAGACGGATCCGTAATACTCGTCTCCTTATTATCACTCTCGCCGCCAGTTCACAATGGACCTGGGTTCGGTTCCGCACGCATAGGTGATTTTGTTGCCGCGGCCGGATGATTTGGCGCGCGCTCGTTGCCCGCGGATTTTGCCGTTTTGCCTGCTAAAATCAGGCGCGGCGGCGCTGCTTGCCCACTCGGACTCACCCTTGTGGGTGTTAAGCGGGTACCACGCCAGGGGTTGCGGGAGTTCTCCTCGAAAGAAAATTACTAGGCCGGTCGCACTCGCTCAAAGTGTCAGTCTGTAATCGAGGCCGCGAGCGTCGTGTCTTGAGAGGCGTGCGGCGAGCGCTGGGGCAGCTTTAACAAACGCAGGGTTCCGCGATTTTGATTTGCGCGGGTCTTGCACAGGCGTATGCCCCGTGTTTCAAAGATGAAAGTGCGACGTTTGCCTACACAATCAGTTCGGGTCCTGGGTTGTTGTGCTGCGCTGATGCTGATCTGGCCCGCCTGTAAGAAGTCGAGCGCCGTCAGTGCCGAAAAGGCTTCAATAAGCATGGGCGCGCTGATCAAAGCCACCCATGAGGATGTGGCGGAAGTGCGCGCGGGGTTGCCGCAAGGCGCCAAATTCCTGCTGCCGCTCTTCGCGACCGGTAAACCTCCAGCAGATGATCCGCACGCGGCCCGCCGCGCTCTCGAGACCGCCCGCAGCAAGGTGCAAGACCTGCGGGTGGCGAAGGGCACTTTTTTTGCCGTTACGGATGCAACCGGCGTCGTGATTCGAGACGACGACGACGAGGACACGCTCGCTGGCAAATCATTGTTGCCCTCGTTCCCAGGGCTAGCGCTGGTGCAAGGTGGGCAATACGTGGAGTCGCGCGGGTCGATGCCCGAGGTCGCAGGTGTCCGCGGGCGTGCGGACGGGCAGTGGATCGCAGCCCAGCCCGTGCTCCAGGGCAGCGACGTGAAGGGCTGGTACGTCACCGGCTGGTCGTGGTCCGCCTACGCATATCGTTTGGAGCGAGCGCTTTCGTCGAATCTGCGCTCGGCCCTCGCTGAGGGTGAGAAGATGCCGCTCGCCTACGTGTACATGATCGTGGACAAGGACGTGTACGGCGCGCCCATCTCGCCGGAGCTGAACGCGCAAGCGATCGGCGCGTTGTCGCCATTGAAGAACGCCTCGGCGACCGCACCCGTCACGTATGAACTCGAGATCGCGGGTCGTGAGTTCGGCCTCGCCGTGGAACTCGCGCCGGATTTGGGGCAGGCCGTCGCTGTCGCGGTGCTGCGCAGCGAGACTTGAGGCTCACTGCTCGGCGCTGTCGTCGCCTTCGTCGCTCTTGAACCGGGCTTCGGCTTCGTCAGTGGCGGGCTCTTTGGTCGACTCTTCCGTGACCGCTTCCGACTTTTTCTTCTTTTTCTTCTTTCTACGCGCGTGCTCGAGCTGAAAGCGGATCGGCTCGTCGGGGCCGGAACGCCCGAAGCGGTGGAGCCCCACGAGCATGAGCACCACACCGACGATGACCAACCACTTGGCCCTGTCTGCGTATTCGGTGATCGACAAGCCGACGCCTGCAGCTGCGCACAAGGCGGCTGCGCGGATCAGCGCCGGCGTGCTCGGGCCATTCCAACGTGAACGTGCGCTGACGGTCAGGGCCATTTTTCTACATGCGCGCGCACTAAGAAATCGTGCACGTCCCGTTTGAGTTTGAGTTCCGCGGT
>JBDTJC010000141.1:0-5998 GCA_039936055.1 Polyangiaceae bacterium
TTCTTTTTGCTGACGTTCTTGGTCCGGAGCATCAATCCGCTGCTGCTCTGGCAGCGCTTCATGAGCCGTTACCTGGATCCGACGGCGCCGTTCGTGGAGCTGGTCACGGCGCTGTTCGTCACTTTGGCGCTGCAACAACTCGTGTCGGAACGCGGCACTGGGCCCGTCTGGAAGAAGCTCGAGCAATTACCGCGCTACGCGGTCATCTTCGTGGTCGCGCTGTGCGCAGCGCTGGGCGCTTCGTCGTATTCCGAGCTGAAGGCGGACGACCATCACCCCTTCAACACCGGCACCGAGCTCGCGGAGGTCACGACCAACGCCTACCAGCGCAATCTGCCGATCGTGATCCACAAGGGACATGGCGCGGGCCAGTCCTACGCGCGAGACGTATTCGCGGTGTACGCGATCTACATCGACCCGCAGCTGCTCGTGCGCGACGGCAGACTGCCCTCTTTCGACGAAGCCAAGCGCGTGTCCGGGTCGATGACCTACCTCGTCAAAGATCCGAACTCGTACAGCGCGGCCAAAGTGAACGCGATGGCGGATGCCGGCTGCACCATCGAAGTGCGCGAGAGCACGCCATCCATGACCATTTCCCCGTGGGGGATCTTGCCGCCGTCGTGTGACGCGGAGCTGGCGAACTGAAGCCATTTTCCGGCTTTTTTTCGAGAACTGGCGCTCGGCGCCGGCTCGGGCCAGTATGCGCGCGCTTACCGCCTTAGCCCTGACCTCGCCATGAAGCTCATCATTCAGATCCCCTGTCTCAACGAAGCGCAGACCCTGCAGATTGCGCTGGCGGACTTGCCCAAGAGCCTACCGGGCATCGATTCGATCGAGGTGTTGGTCATCGATGACGGCAGCCGCGACAAAACTGTGGAGGTCGCGCGTGCGCACGGCGTGCACCACGTGGTCGGCTTTCGCCAGAACCAAGGCTTGGCGCGCGCCTTCATGCTCGGGTTGGAGTCGTGCTTGGAGCGCGGCGCGGACATCATCGTCAATACGGATGCCGACAATCAGTATTGCGGTGAAGACATCATCAAATTGGTGCAGCCGATCTTGGCGGGTGAAGCAGATCTCGTGATCGGCGCGCGGCCGATCGAAAACATCGAGCACTTCTCGCCCATAAAGAAGCTGCTGCAGCGCTTGGGCAGCTCCATCGTGCGGCGCGTCAGCGGCACGGACGTGGCCGACGCACCGAGCGGCTTCCGCGCCATCTCGCGGGACGTAGCGCTAATGCTGAACGTGTTCAACGGCTACACTTACACGTTGGAGACGATCATCCAGGCCGGTCAGAAGAACATGACCGTGGTCTCGGTGCCGATCCGCGTGAATGGGGACCTGCGGCCTTCGCGCCTGGTGCGCAGCATCCCGAATTACATCAAGCGCTCGGTGGTGACGATGTTCCGCATCTTCATCGTCTACCAGCCGCTGCGGTTTTTCCTCACCGTCAGCGTGTTTCCACTGCTCGCGGGCAGCGTGATCGGCGGCCGCTTCGTTTGGTATTACACGCAGGGCACGGGCAACGGCCATGTGCAGTCGTTGATCCTCGCCGCCGTGTTTTTGATTGTAGGTTTCTTGACGTTCCTGCTGGCCATTTTGGGCGATCTGCTGAGCGTGAACCGCCGTTTGCTGGAAGAGCTGCAGCAGCGCGAACGCCGCCGCGCCATGGCCGAGCGCTCGTTGGAGCACGTCGGGCGCACGGCGGACCGCGACGTCCGCTAGCGCTACTTCCCCGCGCGGGCCTCATACAACCCTTCTCGCGCTCGCGAGCCCGAACCGACGGACGCGCTGCGGGCAAGTCCTCTCTTTTGGCTCGGTCCATGTACGTGCACCAACACGTTCGCGCGCGTGCAGAGGGCTCCGCCGCCGCCGTCAGAGCGACCGGCGCTTTGCCAGGCAAGGTAACGCGCAGCATCCGCGAAAGCGCTGTCAGCGCGCTGCGCAGCCGGCGCCGCCTTCGTACCAGGCTACGTGCCGCGACTGCGCGGCCGGCTTCAATCGCGAACAAACCAGCGCGCGGCGGCGGTTTGGAGCTCACCGTAGTCAGGCTCGCCATCAGCTGCCCAAGCGATGAACCCGTCCGGGCGTATTAGTGCGGCGCTCAAGCCGAAGCGCTCTCGTGCTCGGCCCGAAACGTAGCTGATTCGAGGGCTCTGTTCACTCGCCCAACTCTTGAGCGAAGCGTTCAGCTCAAAATCAAGCAGCAAGGCATGGCCACCGCGCAGGGAGTCGTCAATGGTCGCGCCGCCTTCGAACTCGAAGGAGGGCACACTGCGCCCAACGAGCGGGTGATCGCTCCCGAGGTCGTAGCGCGTGTGCACGCCCCACACCCTGCCTGCAAAATAGGTGGCACCATCACGCGTGCTCATCAGCTCGCGAATAATGGCATTCAACGCGCGGCCCGTTGGACCCGGTTTCATGATCGCCACCTGCGCGCGTGACCAATCCAGCACCTGCAAGCCGAGTGGGTGTCGCTCAGCGTGGTAACTATCCAACAGGCCATGTGGCGCCTTGTTTTGGATGGTCGCAGCCAATTTCCAACCCAGGTTCATGGCGTCGCCCACGCCCAGGTTGAGCCCCTGCCCACCCAACGGCGAATGAATGTGCGCCGCATCGCCCGCTAAAAGCAGCCGCTCGTTGCGGTAGGCGGTGGCCTGCCGCGCTCGGTCCGTCCACGTGGTTGCAACGTGTAGAGCGCTGAGTGTCACGTCAGTGTTCGAGATGCGGCGCAGCACCTCCTGCACATGCTCGAGTGTGATTGGCTTTTCTGAACTGTGAAATGCCCCACCGTCAAAGTCCTGGATCACGATGTAGCCGGGCTGCGATTGCAGGTACATGCCGGCGGCTGTCAGGTTGCGCCCCGGACGCAGCTTTTCCGGATCCACGACATCCACCCGGGTGGTGTAGCCGGTAAACTCTGGCTCCGTGCCGGTGAATTCAAAACCGCCCAGCTTGCGCACGACACTACGGGCACCATCACAACCCACGAGCCACTGAGCGGTAAAGGTTTGGTCACCTGACTGCACGGTCACCCCGGCTGCGGTTTGCTGAACGTTCGTAACAGCAAGCCCCCGCTTGAGCTGCACGCCCAGGGCTTGTGCGCGTCGAGCCAGTACTGACTCGACCTCCTGCAGCTCCGACACCAAGATGGTTTCGGTCGAGCTAGGCAGCCGATACTTCCACTGTGAGGGATCGATGTCGCCGTCGTGAAATGGAATGCCGGCAAAGTGCCCTGCTTGACGACGTGCCCCTTGCCCAGCACTCATGTGCGGATTTTTGAGGCGTTTGTGTGTCTCCAGCTCGTCCAACAACCCGCGCCGCTGCAGCGCTTCAATCGTCGGCGTCGAGAGCCCTCGGATCCCGAACGGGAGTTTTTTCAATGGCGAGTGTGGGTCCTCCGCCTTCTCCAAGATCAACACCGAGCATTTCGCCAAGGCCAGCTCACACGCGAGGAACAGACCTACAGGCCCCGCGCCGGAGATGATTACGTCGTGCGTCGTTTCGAATTGAGCATTCATGATTGGTCCTGGTTGGGCGTTGGGCTGGGGGATGGGCGCTCTCAGGTCGAGCACTGCACCTCGCTGCGCGGAAACAGCGCCACCGCGCCAACCAGCACCAGCACTCCCAATCCAAAGGGCATGGCGGAGTGTACCCGCGCGTCGCTCAACACCCCGAGTGCAAACGACGCCAAGAACGCGGCGCACACCAAAAAACGGAGCAACGCACGCGGTACGGCTCCGGTAGAAACAGAACTCATGCCCTTGTTTTAGAAGGCGACCGCACGCTCGGCTTGAACGAATGCGACATCGCCCTGGCGGCGCAAAAATTCCTTCACCTCAGCCACGACAGTGCCGGGCGACTGCTCAGCAAATGCGCGGAATTCCCGCGTAAAATGGGCCTGATCGGCGTAACCCAGGTCATGGGCCAAGCGAGTGAAGCTGAGCGCACCCCCTTCATAAATGCGACGCCGCGCGGCCTCGAAGCGCGTCAACCGGGCCAGGGACTTGGGCGTCATGCCCACCTGCGCCCGAAACTGCCGCTCCAGTTGGCGCACCGACAGCCCAACGCCATCCGCCAGCTCAGTGACCGTGCCCAGGCCGCCGGTTTCCACCAGCCGCGTGGCGACGAGCACCGCGGCAGTCGGCTCCAAATCCACTCGCGCCGCGCGCGCCAAAAGCCACTCTTCCAGCACGCGCAACGCTTCGTCTTGTTGGTCCGCCGCGAGCAAGCGTTGCATGCGGGCCGCAAACAGCGGGCTCACTTGCGCTGGGATCGTGCAGGGGTTCAGCGCGTGCGACGTTGAGGGACCGAGGAGCCGGATCGCACCCCATGGATAAAACGCCACCCCGACCATGCGCGTGCGCCCACACGACCGTAAACGCACTGGAAAATCCCTAAATTCTTGCACATACATCGGCGGCAGGCGCTTCAGATCATTGCCCACACCCAGGTACGACTCCCCATGCAGGAACCTCAGCAGCACCGTGCACTCGGGATACAAGCGGTGCTCGGCGGTCAGCTCCGTATGCACATCATCCAGCGCGCCGTACGAGCGTACCAAATGCCCAAGCGACGGATGCGGCGGAAACGCGCGGAACACAAGCCTATCTTTCGCGTCGCCCGACGCTTCGTCAAGCGCTCCCGGAGATCCGGCCTCAACGCGAGAGGGCCGCGCTCCAATTGGCCGCTCGCTCATTTACGCTGCGGCAGCATGAACCGGCTTCGCCCGACAAGGGCAATTCCTTCCTGCTATTGCAGCTGCGATGCGGAGCAATGGACTCGCGGCTGCTGACAAGCCGCGCACTACCCCCGGGAACGGCGATCGGACCCGTATTCCGGCCGCGGTCTTGCTGATGCTCTCGTAGGCGGAATGTCGAACGCCAAACTTGAACACCGCGATCAATGCCGACTTAAGACCGCGGTCGGCGGCGGATGTCCGCCCAGAGACTGCTCAAGTCCAGTTCGATCGCGTCGAACGGTACCGCGCGCACCTTCACGTCACCCTCCCACGTGCCGACCGTGTGCCACTTCCGGTCTAGTAACTCAAAGACTTCGAGGGTGCGCTGAATCGGCTCGAGCAGCCACGCAAACGGCACCCCTCGCGCGCGTACACGGGTAGCTTTCGAACTCGGTCGAGCGTTCCGGTAGCGGGCGACAACACTTCGCAAACCCAGTCGGGCGCGAGTTCGAAAGCAGTAAGCTCTTCGGGGACGTGCGGCATGCGCTCACGGCGCCAGCCCGCCAGGTCGGGCACCAACACCGCGTCGCCGAGATGCAGCTCTGGCTCATCCAAGATAATCCATGCGCTGATTATCGGCCAAGCGCGCCAGCACTTCGTGCAGCTGGCTCTGGAAGGTCGTCAGTGGCACGTTCCGTCCGCCCGAATTGACGCTCGGGCGGACGGTGCCAACTGAGCGCTACAGACAGCCGACGCGCGACGTCGCAATTGCGACGTCGTCGTACCAGACCGTGGCGCCTGGTGTGTTGTAGTTACCGTAGCCAAACTCGAACGTCGTGAATGTCGCTTTGGCCGACGCCCAATTCGGGGCGTTGATGATCTCGGTGTTGTCGGCAAAGATCTGCACGGTGCCGCTCACGCCGTCGAATTGGGCTTCCATGCAATGCCACTTATCTTTGGCCAGCGCGGTGTTGACGGTGCACGTGTTTCCGGTTGGGAAGAGTGCGTCGTGTTCGTTTAGAAGGAGACACGAGAACTGCTCGGACACTTCCACCGAAGTCGCGCTATTGTGATAGTTCGCGTCCGTCATCGCCTGGAAGAATGCGTTGTGGTCGGGCTGGCCGATGTCTTGGTCGCCCTTGATGTACAGGCGCACCCAAAAAGAAGCCGGTACGGGCACGCCCAACATGCGAAAATGGAACGAGCCGGGCGAGGTCACTTTGAGTGATTGCTTGCCGTCGTACGGGCTCATCGTGTCGAGCGCCATCAGCGTTGCGAACGTGGCTCCGCCGCCCGTTTCGTCGGGTGCTTGGAGCGTTG
>JBDTJC010000142.1:0-7805 GCA_039936055.1 Polyangiaceae bacterium
CAGGGCGCGCATCGCGAGCTTGTGCCGACGGACAAGGTCAGCAAGTTCGTCGATCTGTTCCCGTAGTGTCCGGAAACCCAAAACGTGCCAATTGGCGCACGAATTGCGTGCGGTCGACCAGATGGGTTCTTGTCGATTTCGGCTGACGCAGGCGTTCGGGTTTCCGGACACTAAGCGTTCAGCAGCAGCCCAGCAAAGAGCAAACCGTTCATCGCTACCTGGCCGCTTGAATTCGCTCTTTGAGCGACTTGACCAGCTCGCGCGGAACGTCGCTGTCGAAAGCCGCGAGCGGCAGGCGCAGCCGCTTGCCGCCAGAGGTCGCCACGAACACCTTCCCTGCACCCTCATTCGCGCGGTCTCGGTTATCCGTTGAAGCTGGGGCTATTCGTAAGCTTCGCGCTGAATGCGGCGGTGTCCGCGTTCAAGCACCTACATTCCGGGTCGCGAAAATGTGCGCTGGGTGACGCTCGACATGTCCGACCTTAGCGCGGAGGGCCGATGGCGGCTGCGTCAGCCGTTATCGGCTTCGCGACCAAGCATCGCCGAAGCCATTTCGTGGGGTGAGGCCGACCAAACGCCATCGGGTCGACATTCGTTCCCGTCTGACAGGCCGACTAGTTGTCGACCCGCAAGACAGAACCAGCCTAACGACGAATCGCGGCGCGACGTGCGATGCGGGCCGGGCGGCGGCGCGCGATTCCAAAACCGGCAATCGCGAGCCACAGCGCAAACCTGCTTGAGCGTTTGCCGTCCGAGCTTCCCGGCGCGCTCACCGCGCACAATAAGCCGTTGCCTTGAGCGACAACCGCGCTGCACACGTTCCGGTTGCAGTCGTTCTTCTGACATTCCGCGGAGCGATCGCAGCTGCCCCCGGTAGGTAGCTTTGGCGTGCACACGCCGCTGCTGGCGCAGAACTCGCTCACGGAGCAATCGCTATCGGCAGTGCAAACCGTCCCGCCGCAAGTTTGGGTGCTGGCGTCGCACACGCCGGAGACACAAACGCGAAGGGCCACGTCCGTGGAGCAGGTTGCCACCTGGCTGGGCGTGGACGGCAAGGGGTTGCCGTCCGGAACCTTGTTCTGGCAAAGCCCCGTGCCACCCGACGCTGCGTCGCACCACTGCGTCGACATGCAATCGGAGTCCAGCGCGCAACCAACGGTACACAAACCGCTCGTGGTGTTGCACAACGGGCTATCGCCGGAGCACTGGGCGTCGCTGGTGCACTGCACACACGTGTTCGTTAGCGTGTCGCACGTGGGCGTAACGCCGCTGCATTGCGCGTCCGTCAGGCAGGCAACGCACAGGTTCTTGTTCGCGCCATCCGTCGCGCAGATCCCCGAGCGACACACGGCCGGGCCGCTCGTGGCGTCGCACGGGCCGTCACCGTTCGCATAACCGCAGGCGTTGTCGCCAGTATCACAGGCGCCGCTTTCGCAGACGAGCGTGGCCGCCGCGGCCGAGCACGTACCGTCCAAAATCGGCCGAGTGTGCTGGGCATCCACCGGCACTTTCGTGCCGTTTGCGAGCGCCGGCACGCACAGGTGTGCGGCTTCGTTGCACCAATTGCCGGTCTTGCAGTCGGCGTCCACGTTGCAGCCGGTGTCCGGCATGCAGGTCGAGTCGGAGCTGCATAGTCCGGAGCGACACACGGCTGCCGCATTGGTCGTGTCGCACGGGCCGTCGCCGGTCGCGTAGCCACACTTGCTGTCCTTCTTATCACAAGCGCCACTTGCGCAAGTGACCGTGCCCGCGTCTGCGCTGCACGTGCCGTCCAACGTCGGAGTATGACCGGCAACCGTCGGCACGCTTTGTCCGTTCGGCAGCTTGGTCACGCACAGGTTTGACGGCGTGTCGCAGTATTCGGTCGCGGAGCAGTCTGCGTCCACCGCGCAGCCACCCGCAGGCGTGCAAATCGGCACATGGCTGCTGCACGTCTGTGAACGACAAAACTTACCGGCGTTGGCTGCCGTGCAAGGGCCGTCACCGTTCGCGTATCCGCAGTCGTTGTCCTTCGTGTCGCAGACCGTGCTCTGACAGACGAGCAACGCGGCGTCCGTCGTGCAGATCCCGTTCAGAGTCGGGGTCATGTGTTTGCCGTCGGTCGGCACCGCGGTCCCGTTGGCGAGCGCGGGAGTGCACGTGAACGTGGTCTCGTTACACCAATCACCGGCGACGCAATCGGCGTCGACAGCGCAGCCGCCGGTGGGCTCGCAGACCCCCGCCGTCTTGCTGCACTCGCCGTCGCGGCACACGACGTTGCCATTCACAGCGGTGCACGGGCCATCCCCCG
Source organism: Polyangiaceae bacterium (assembly GCA_039936055.1). GTDB lineage: Bacteria > Myxococcota_A > Polyangia > Polyangiales > Polyangiaceae > PMG-095. The sequence continues at coordinate 2,291 of JBDTJC010000142.1, forward strand.
ACTTGTAGCCACAAAAACCGTCCTGGTCGCAGACCGCGGAGCGGCAGGTACTGCCGTCGGTGCAGGGGCCGTCGGAGTTGGCGAAGCCGCACTTGTTGTCTTTCGCATCGCACTTGCCGCTGGCGCAGATCAAACTTCCCGCGCCCGCGTTGCAAATGCCATCGACGGTGACCTCGCTGTGCGTCAGGTCGGGCGGCAAAGCGCTGCCATTGACGAGCTGGGGCGTGCACACGTGATTGCCCTCGTTGCACCATTTCCCGGCCACGCAATCGGCGTCGGCGTTGCACCCGCCCACCGGTTCGCACTTCGAGTTGCTGCTGCACGCGCCGGAACGACAAACCGCGAGGGTCGCCGGGCTACACGGCCCCTCGCCCACAGGGTAGCCGCACTTGCTGTCGCTGCCGCAAGCGTCCGTCCGGCAAACCACACCGGCGGTGGCGACGCTGCAAGTGCCGTCGCTGTTGGCAAACCCGCACTTGTTGTCGGCCGCGTCGCAGACCGCGCTGGTGCACGTCAAGGCTCCAGCCGCCAGGGTGCACGTGCCGTTCAGCGGTGGAGTAACATGGCTCGCGTCGTTCGGGACGTGGACGCCGTTGGCGGACGTCGGCGTGCAGGCATTCGCCGCAATATTGCACCAAGCGCCTGCCGCACAGTCCGTGTCCAACGTGCAGCCGATGGCCGTCGTGATGTGCGGGCCGATCAGCGGCGTGGACGTGACGCTTTGAGCGAAGTAATTGCCCGCAGTGACAACGCCAGTCGCGGCCGGGTCGATAGACACGGTTATTTGGAAACTGCCGGTTCCCTTGGCCGCTAGCGCACCAACCGTACAAACGATTGCGCCGGCATTGCCCGTTGTCGGTGTAGTGCAGACCAGACCCGGGGCGTTGAGCGACTTGAATGTCGTTTGAGGCGGAGTGTTGAACGTCACGCTCACGCCGGCCTGGGGCGTCGCGTCACCGTTTTGGTACGTCAGCTTGTAGCTGATGTCAGTGCCCGCGTTGGCCTGGGCCGGCCCAGTACCGCTCACGAACAGACCCGTAAGCGTCGTCCCAACGCCGTCGACGTAAACCTCCCCGAAGTGACCGCCTGGCTGACACCCTCCGGCAATCACCTCGAGCGTTACGGTGTCGCCTTTGGTGAGCTTGGCGTTGCCCGGCGCGACGTCGACCAGCTGCCAGTCAGTGTAGTCGATCTCGTTGGCCGTGCCTGGGTTGATCTTCTGCCACGGGATGCCCGCGGTCCCGCTCAAGTTGAAATCCGAATAGACTAGCGCGTTGCTCTTCGTGACGTCGGTCACCTGAACCAGGTAGTACGGCTGCTGCGCGGCGACGTGGGCAGGGTTCTGCAGCACCGGAGCGACCACAAAGCGGATGTGTACGAGACCATCGGCGGCGTCGACGTCGCCGTCGTCGGTGACCATTGTCTGCGCGAGCGAGTTGACGTTCTTGCCGTTGTTGCCAACACCCGTCGAGAAGTTGGTGCTGCTGTGTTGGTTCACTATCGCGCACTGGTTGCCGTAGCGGGGCCAGCGCAGCGACGCCGTGACGCCCAGATCCGGGTCCGTCTGGGTGAGTGGCCCCGTCGCGGACACCAAAATGCTGGTCAGATTCTTTGGCGGATTGTGACCTGCAAGCGTCGTCAGCAGGTTCAGCCCGGCTTTCGTCTGAGGGGTCTGAACGGTGATGCCGTTGTTCAAGTACGGCGTGACAGTCCAACTGGGCGGGGAGACACCCGCAGCTCCGTTCTCGAACTGCCCGTTCGTGAACACAGCGCTCTGCGAGCGGCCTACGTTCTCGCCCGACCCCGGGGAGTTCGACGAGCACGCACTGACCGCCGTCAACGCCGCTAGCAGCGAGCATGCCCTGAGCAGCCGCGCGGTCAGGTTACCGTGTGCCATTTCAATCTCCTGTTTAGTCAAAGCTTGGGGCTGTCGGAGGTCGCGATTCATGGCGTCCCCTTCGACTTCTCGAGAATTGAGAACTGGACGCGGCGGTTTTGCTGGCGCCCGTCGTCGGTGTCGTTGTCGGCAATGGGCACGTCTTGTCCGTAGCCCTTGGCGGTCAGGCGTTCCTTGGCCACACCGCGTTTGACGAGCGCCTTCACCACGGCCTGCGCACGGGCTTGCGAGAGTTGCTTGTTGTGCGCGGGGGCGCCTCGACTGTCGGTGTGCCCTTGTACCTCGACGTGCGTCATTTCGTCGTGGCTGGTGAGCACCGCAGCGACCTGGTCGAGCAGGTCGTCACTCACTTTCTTGATCGTCGCTTGGTTGGTGTCGAACTGAACTTGTTCGAGGATCACGATCTCGTTGTTGGTGACGTGCACCACCGGACAACCGTTCTTCTTCGGGTCCTCATTGCGCGGACCCTTTTCAGTCGGGCAAGCGTCATCTTCGTCGATGATGCCGTCTTTGTCGGTGTCCACGGGCAGCGGACAACCGTTCTTCTTCGGGTCCGGATCCGCCACGCCCTTCACGTCGGGGCAGGCGTCCACGGCGTCCAAGATGCCGTCGTGATCGCGATCGTGCTCTGGCGGGCAGCCGTTCTTCTGCGGATCTTCGTCGGCCACGCCCTTCACGTCGGGGCAGGCGTCCACGGCGTCCAAGATGCCGTCGTGATCGCGATCGTGCTCCGGGGGGCAGCCGTTCTTCTTCGGATCTTCGTCGGCTACGCCCTTCACGTCGGGGCAGGCGTCCACGGCGTCCAAGATGCCGTCGTGATCGCGGTCGAGCTCCCGTGGGCAGCCGCTCTTCTTCGGATCGTCGTCGGCGACGCCCCTCACATCGGGACAAGCATCGAAATCATCTACGATGTTGTCGTGATCGCGGTCGTTGTCGAGCTTCTGCTCGGGCGTGTACGCGAGCGAGAGCACGGCGCGGAAATCAGGCGTACCGACGCCGGACGTCAGACCGGGGCCCGCGCCTGCCGCGAGCTCGACGTCGTCGACGAGACGATAACGAGCGTCCAGCAGGACCTCGGCATTCGTGGTGCGCTTCTGGACGTCGCGCAATACCAAGTCACCGCTCGCTTCGGGTCCGATCTGCAGGTGGCGGTTTTCGAGCAGCAGAAAGCCGAGGCCGGCGCCCCAGCGGAACATCGAGCCCTGCTGGATGCCGGCGAACGCGGATTTACCCTGCAATTCTGGCCCGGCAGCAGCAGACCACACCACGCGCTCGGCACCGCGGCCGCCCAAGATGAGCTGCGGCAGCCCGCGCACATCGCCCGTGCCGACGTAGCTGTTCTTGTTTCCCGTCGGCAGCCACACGTAGCCGCCCACCGCGATCTGAAATGGGTCGTGATATTCGCCAAACAGTCGCAGGCGCGCACCAAGACGCAGGTCGCCAAACTGAGTGGTGCTTGGCGTGGAGAACGCCTGGCCGGCTGGCTGCGGGTTGCCGCCATTCTGATAAAGCGCCAGGGGCACGTCGACATCGAGGAAGAGGCGCTTCCAAAGCGCCAAACCGACATCCAGGTTCAGGTAGAGCTGGTTCTTGACCACGCCGCCCGCCTTCGTGTCATTCGGCAGGCGATGCAGCACGAGCGGGTTGTTGGCGTAGTCCCCGAGCAGCATCACGTGCGGCGTGAGCTCGCCCGCGGCGTACGGCGACGGCACGCCAAACATGCGATCGCCCGCGGGAGCCGGCTCGAAGCGATCCAGCGCTAGGCCCGGAGATTGCGCGAAGGCACGGCTCGCCACTGCACTCACTGCAGCTGTTACGAGAACGCCAAGAAAGAACCCGCTTCGCGAAATAGACCGCACTGCACGCATCCTTTGTTCGAAAGACCTGAGGGCAACACCATGCCGCAATGTCGGCAAAAAAGACACAGAGACGCGCGCGTCCTCAACGCCTCACCCGGCGAATCTCGCCCGCTTCAGTCAGTCAGGACGCGCAGCGAGCCGCGAACCACGCCCTAGCCGCCGGAAGCTCGCAGGTCCCGGAACGCTTCACGACCCCTCGCGCGGCCGGCAACGAGCGCCCGAAAACCCGGACGGCGCGAATCAAGCAACGACTCGATGATAGAAGTTGAGCAAACCGCCGAGGCGCGAACGGCATTGAAGGGCGACGGTCTGTCCATTGTCGTTGCTGGCCTCGAGGCATTACCTCGACTTACGTCTCATCGGCATCCCCCTGCCGTTTCGTGCTAGCGAGTAGTCAGTTCAAGGTTGCCGTAGTCGGGGGGACTCGCCTGTCGGCCAGTTGGGGTCGCCGCGCGTTTCGGCGCGACGCGCGACGCGCGACGCGCTGCGGGCTACGCGCCACGCCTTGCCGGACCATGCCCGCTCGCCACAAATTTGCCACGACGCAAAGCACGTTGCTGGGCTTGCCTGGACGCGTTGCGCGTCGTCGCGTGCTCGGTGAATGCGTCGGTGGCTGGGATGTCGGGTGTTGTTCGGAGGAGGTTGGCGAGTCGGACTGCTCGAGCGGCCACGGCGGCGAGGATTGTAGCCCATTTCAAGATCGCGCTTCGACTTTGGAGTTGGGTGTCTTCGACCCCGTAGTGTCCGAAAACCCGGACGGCGCGAATTAGGCAACGGCTCGATGCACGAACAATGCGAGCCGAACTCGACAACAACCAGTCTCGTCGACCGACCCAATTCGTGCGAATTGGCACGTCCTGAGTTTCCGGACACTACGGGGGCGGAATTGGGAAAATATCGAGCTCACCCGTAAGCATCGGCGCGTTTGCTGCTGCTGCTTCGGGTGGGCGCTCACAGCTGCGCCCGTCGCCCCGACTTCGGAATCGCACCTCTTAGGATATCAGGGCTATCGGACCACAAGCTCATCGCCTATCACGGCGACGACACCGAGGTCTTGTACTTCCAGCGCAGCACGTGTGAAGCGGCCGTACAGGCAGCCAAAGATCCGGCTGCCACCGCGACGCACACCTTCTCCGTCCGTCCGAATTGACGCTCGGGCGGCCGGTGCCAAGTGAGCGCTACAGACAGCCGACGCGCGAAGTCGCAATTGCGACGTCGTCGTACCAGACCGTGGCGCCTGGTGTGTTGTCGTTACCGTAGCCAAACTCGAACATCGTGAATGTCGTTTTGGCCGACGCCCAATTCGCGGCGTTGATGATCTCGGTGTTGTCGGCAAAGATCTGCACGGTGCCGCTCGCGCCGTCGAATTGGGCTTCCATGCAGTGCCACTTATCTTTGGCCAGCGCGGTGTTGACGGTGCACGTGTTTCCGGTTGGGAAGAGTGCGTCGTGTTGGTTTAGAAGGACACACGAGAACTGCTCGGACACCTCCACCGAAGTCGCGCTATTGTGATAGTTTGCGTCCGTCATCGCCTGGAAGAATGCGTTGTGGTCGGGCTGGCCGATGTCTTGGTCGCTCTTGATGTACAGGCGCACCCAAAAAGAAGGCGGTACGGGCACGCCCAACATGCGGAAATGGAACGAGCCGGGCGAGGTCACTTTGAGTGATTGCTTGCCGTCGTACGGGCTCATCGTGTCGAGCGCCATCAGCGTTGCGAACGTGGCTCCGCCGCCCGTTTCGTCGGGTGCTTGGAGCGTTG
>JBDTJC010000143.1:0-5367 GCA_039936055.1 Polyangiaceae bacterium
CGTTGTCCTGCGCCTTGGTCAGGTTAACCAAACCCTGCTGGCGGGAGATGATCGCGTCCAGCAGCTCGTAGTGCTGCCGGGTGTGCAGGAAGCTCGCTTCCAGCCCCAGATCTTCGGTGAAATGAAAGGTGTACGCGCCGCCCCACGCAGGCGCGCCATCGGACAGGTCACCCGCGAACCAGCCGCCCTGCGCCGACACTTCGTGGCGCAGCGCCTTCTTAATCAGGCGCGGCACGACGCCGCGATACGCGCGCTCGCCGATCAACTGCTGCTTCAGCGCCTCGTCCACGCACTGCGCTGAGGCGCGCAACGGAACGCTGATCAGCGCCGCGACACACAGCAGCACAGCGAACCAGCGGGGGGAGATTCGAGACACCACGTCGCTCCACCGGATATCATAGAAGGCCCGGTTTCGGCGAAACCTCGGTGAAGCACTCGCGAACGACCGGCCGATTGCCCGGAGTTCGCTGCACGAAGCCCTAATTTTGCCAGAGAAACCGCCGGGTAACACCCGCTCGCACTCGACCCGCGCTAGCCTCACCTGGTCGATGTCCCGCCGTGTTTTCGTCGCGCTTGGCCTGCTCATTGCGCTCGCGCCGCGGCCCACGCGCGCCGAGCCTGCCGCGCCTGCGATTCCAAGCAATGCGAGCTGCGATCGCGAAACCACCTCGCTCGGCAAGGCGGCGTGCGCCGTCGCAGCGTCGCTCACGGGAACCGCCAGTACCGCGCTCGTGGTCAGCGCGCCGACGGCGGGTGATGAGCGCGTGGCCCTACCGCCGGCCACCATGCAACGGTTGGCGCAGCTCGTCGCGGCTCGTCTCGGCGCAGCGGCGCACGCCAGCCGGCACGCGCTGTCCGTCACCGAGGCGCAACGCACCGCGAACTCCGCACGTGGGCTCGTGTACCTGAGCGTCGCGCTGTTCCGCGATCGCTTGGATGTGAGCGCCGATCTCTATCTCGGAGCTGGGCATTTTTGGCAGCGAGTGCGCTCACCCGGCCTGCGCCTGACGACGCATGGCTTCGCGTCAAGCCCGCTCGATGCGGAATTGCGCGCGTTGTTTCCGCCGATCCCGCTGGTCGTCACGCGCGTCGACAAAGCCACCCTGCCCGGTGACCCCGTCCTGGCGCTCGCCTGCGGCGACGTGCGCGGCGATGGCTCGAGCGAAATCGCTACAGTCGGCCGACGCCTGGTGCTGGTCGGGCACCTGGAGCATGGGCATTTCTTCGCGCGTGCCTCTTTGAATTATAGCGCAGTCTCCCCAGTCGCGGGGAGCCCCCTGCGCGAGCCGATAGCCGTCGCAGCGCTGCCCGAGGCCGGACGGCTCTGGGTGGGCTCGAGTGACCGCGCGGACGCGTTGGATTTATCTGGAGGGCTGGAAGTCGTGCACAAGTGGCACGGAGTGATGCCGTGGCCCGGTGGCGGGTGCACGCGCCGCGTGGGCCTCGGCTACGACGGGGTCGCGCGCCCGTGTCCGGGTTCTGCGCCCGCGCCGAGCATCGATTTCGCGACTCAGGTGGATGCCTTCGCCAGTCGCACGTTGGACAGTACTGGCGGCGCACGTACCGTGCGGGTCGCGCGCGCCGTGGGCAGCGACAGCGCACGCGCACTCGACTCGCTACACCCCGAAGTGAGCATCCCGAATGTTGGCGCGCAACTGGCCGTGGGCGATCTCGACGAAGACGGACAGCCGGAAATCGTGACCTCGTCCCCGAGCTTGGATCGCAAGGCTGATCAGCTCGTGGTTCGCACACTGCTGGATAACGGGCAGCTCCGCGAACGACTTCGGCTGCCGGTGCCGGGCGGCATCAATGCCGTCGCCATTTGCCCGAGCGATGGCCGCGCCATGGCGCCACTCGCGCTCGCCACCGGGGACGGCATCTGGGTCGTGCGGTGAGCGGGCTAGGGCGCCGCGCTTTCTTGGCCGCCATGGCCAGCGCGGCCTCGGCCAATGCGCTCGGCCGCACGCCGCTGGCGGGCGCGCTACGCTTGCGTTTGCCGCTGTATTTCGGCGGGTTGGACCCGCACTCGCTCGACGATCCGCTATCCGCCCTGTTCGCGCCAGCGATTGCTGACGCGCTGTTCGCACTCGACGCGAACGGCAACCCTTACCCCACCCTGGCGAGCGCACTGCCCGAGCGCACCCCTACCGGCTCCCGCGTGAGCTTGCGCCCCGAGCTCGTCACGGCGGGCGGCAAAGCGTTGTCTGCCGCGGACGTGCTGTTTTCGCTGAAACGCGCGCAAGCGCTGGGTGGCGCGGCGGTGCTTGGTGCGTTTCGGCCGCCGAGCCCGGACCGCAAGGATCGGTTGTCCGTGCTCATTCCCGACGCCGAGCGCTTCGCGCTCGCACGCGCGTTGGCCAGTCCACTCACCGCGATCGTGCCGCGCAATTTCTCGCCCCAGGCACCTGACGGCACCGGCGCCTTCAAAGCCACGCTCGGGCCCGGCACCGTCACGCTCGCCCGCAACGAAAGCGCGGCCCGCGCAGGCTCGTTCCTGGATCGCATCGAGCTCAGCCGCGCCGCGGACCTGGCGGATGCGCTGCGCGCCTTCGAAGCCGGCTCCGCCGACGTGGGTTGGCTGGGCAATGGCTTGTACCGACCGCGTGCGGGCGCAGTCGCGCTGGACGGGCCGATTTTTGGCTGGATTGCGCTACGCACGGGGCTAGACGCCAAGGCTTGGGGGGCGCCCGGAATCGCGCAACAGCTGGCCGCAGCATTTCCCGCGGACGCGCTCGCGCACTTCGGCGTACGCGCGCTACCCGACGCGGGCACCGGCGTTCACTGGGGCGGCGGACCAACCGCGCTGCTCGTGCCGGACGACGCGCCGCACGCGCTCGAGCTAGCGCGCGTGCTCGAGCATTTGTTGAGCTCACCCGGCAATGAAGTCCACGCCGCGCCAACCCCGCGTGCCGCATGGCGCGAGGCGCGCCACTCGCGGCGCTTCTCCTTGATGCTCGATTTCGTGCGCTGTGCCTCGACGGATCCCTCGCAAGCCGCGCAAGCCTTGCTCGCCGCGGTCGACCCAGCGTTAGCCAAACACCCGCCTCGCGCTGCCAACTCCTTCAGTGACCTGACGCGCACCCTGACCCTCGGCATCGTCGGTGAGGTACGCGTTTCCGGCTCACGCATGCCTGCCTTCGAGGGCATCGAAACCTGGCAGCTCGGTAACATCTGGTTCAACGACGCGAAACAGTGAGTCGATAGCCAGCTTGCAGTACTCGCACAGCGCGAACTATTTGGCGCGAGAGCGCTCTCCAATCATTTCGGCAGCTTGCTCGGCACCGGCAACTTGCCACCCTTGCGCAAATAGCTGACGACAACGTCAGTCAGGCGGTCGTCCGCTTTAACGCACGCAAGGCTGACATCACCGCTGACGGCGCCTTTGCACTCGTTGCGCCGCGTGGAGACGGCCTTGTTGATGACCCGGTCCTCGCGTAGCGCGGCCTGCACGTTGTCGTCGAGGAAGCGCCACTCCACTTTCGCGACTTTGGGCGCGGGCGGCCTGTCCAGCGTGACCTCTTCCTTGGCCAGCGTCACACACGAGCCGTTCCAGCGCAGGGCTTCGTAGCTGCCGCCCGCGCCGCTCACTTGCATACCGCCGGTATCGGCGCCGCGCTCCACGAGCAGCAGGACCTCTTCGTCGAACTCTAGGTACGTGTTGTCGGAGGCGCCGCCTTCAGCGTTCCAGGCTTGCGTCTTGCGCGTCAGGTAGCCGCGCGTGAAGGGCAAACCGTTGCCGAACAGGTACAGCGCGATCGACGGGAAACTGTCGTTGCACATACGCTTCGTGAACGCGGGATCGGGCAGGCAGAATTTACCGGCTTTCGCGCACTCGGTCGGGATGCGGGTCAGCGCGGGCGCCGGCGCAGGTTTCGCGTCTTTGTCGACCGCCGGCTCCGCAGCAGGGGCCGCGGCGGGTTCAGAGGCCGCAGGTGTGGCGGGCTTTCCCGCCTGAGCAGCGCCGCAGGCCGCCAAGAAAAGCCCAACCAAGAACACAGAGGAGCGCGTCATGCGCCACTTTGTATCACGAAGCGAGCCGCTGAAGAGCACGCTCCGCGACTCACTCGACAGTGACGGTCTTGGCCAGATTTCTCGGCTGATCCACGTCCGTACCCTTCAGGTCGGCGATGTAATAGGCGAGCAGCTGCAGCGGCAACACGGTAACCAAAGGGACGACGTAGTCGGGCACCTTGGGCACGTACAGCACATGCTCCGCGAGCTTCTTGGCTTCTTCGTCCCCGTCCGTAGCAACTGCGATCACGCGGCCATCACGGGCGCGCACTTCCTGCACGTTGCCGAGCGTCTTTTCGTAGTGCGCATCGCGCGGCATCACGACGACGACGGGCATCTCTTCGTCGATCAAAGCGATCGGGCCGTGCTTCATTTCACCGGCGGCGTAGCCCTCCGCATGCGCATAGGAAATTTCTTTCAGCTTGAGCGCGCCTTCGAGCGCGATCGGGAACCCGAGCCCGCGGCCCAAGAACAACATGTGCTCGGAGTGCTGCCAGCGGCGCGCCACTTCCAACACGCTGTCTTTGCGTTCCAGCGCGCTGCGCATCTCGTTCGGTAGTTCGACGAGCGCCTGCAAAATCTCGCGGGCCTTAGCGGCATCCAGCGTGCCGCGGCGGCGGCCGAGGTACACCGATAGCAAGAGCATCGCGGCCAACTGCGTGGTGAAGCATTTGGTCGAAGCGACGCCAATTTCCGGCCCGGCGTGCGTGTACAGGGCGCCGTGGGCCGCACGCGGGATCGCGCTATCCACCACGTTCGCCAAGGCCAAAATCCGCGCGCCAGACTCTTTCGCGGTTTTCAGCGCGGCGAGTGTGTCCGCGGTTTCACCGGATTGGCTCACCGCCACGACCAAATCCTTGGACGTGAACACCGGATCGCGATAACGCACCTCGCTCGCGAGCTCGGTTTGCGCAGCGATGCGCGAGATTTGCTCCACCCAATGCCGGCCGGCGAGGGCAGCATGATAGCTGGTCCCACAGGCAATGAAGTAGACGCGCTCGATGCCGCGCACGGCTTCTGCGTCGAGGCCGAACTCCGCGTCGACCAAATCACCCTCTTCGAGCAGAATGCGGCCGCGTAGAGTGTCTTCGATCGCCCTTGGCTGCTCGAAGATCTCCTTCAGCATGAAGTGCTTGTAGCCGCCCTTTTCGGCTTGCACCGGACTCCAGTCGATCTGCCGCGGTGCGCGCTTCACGCGATCACCCGCGATGGTCTCGAGCCGTACGCCGTCGCGCGTGAGCTCCGCCATCTCATTGTCTTCCATGAACAGCATGCGCCGCGTGTGCCCGAGCAACGCAGGGATGTCGCTACCGCACAGCGTGGCGCCGTCAGCCAAGCCGATCACGAGCGGCGAGG
>JBDTJC010000144.1:0-8840 GCA_039936055.1 Polyangiaceae bacterium
GCCGCGTGGAGCCCACGCTGAAGCAGGTTCGCGACAAGTACGGCCCGACCAAGGTGCGCATGGTCTGGAAGAACAACCCGCTGCCCTTCCACCCCAACGCGCGTCCCGCGGCCGAAGCGGCGATGGCGGTGTTCGGGCTCAAGGGGAACGATGCGTTCTGGAAGTTCCACGACACGGCGTTCGCCAATCAGCAATCGCTGAGCCCGGAAAGCTACGAGAAGTGGGCTGTCGAAGCCGGCGTGGACAAGGCCAAGTTCGACGCGGCGCTCGCGTCCAAGAAGTACTCGGCGAAAATCGACGAGGACATGGCGCTCGCAACCAAGATCCAAGCCAACGGCACGCCCGCGTTCCGCATCAACGGCGTGACCGTGAGCGGCGCCCAGCCGCTCGAGAAGTTCACCGAGGTGATCGACGCGCAGCTAGCCGAAGCCGGCAAGATGATCGCCAGCGGCAGCAAGCCGGCGGACGTGTACACCACGCTCACCAACAAGAACCAGGCCGCTGGCTCCGCTCCTGCAGCGGCGACGGCCAAGCCCGCCGACCCGGAAGAAGAAGACAAGAGCGTCTGGAAGGTGCCGGTATTGAGTGATGACCCGGTGCGTGGCCCGAAGGACGCGCTGGTGACGATGGTGATCTTCTCGGACTTCCAATGCCCGTTCTGCAAGCGCGTCGAAGACACGCTGAAGACGGTCGTCCAGACCTATGGCAACGATTTGCGAATCGTCTGGAAAGACAACCCGCTTCCGTTCCACCCCCGCGCCAAGCCGAGCGCAACACTCGCCCGCCTCGCCTACGTTCAAAAGGGCGACAAGGGCTTCTGGGACGCGCACGACCAACTGTTCGCCTCGAACCCGAAGCTCGAAGACGAAGACCTAAAGGGCATCGCGGAGAAGGTCGGCATCAGCTGGGACGACGTCAAGAAGGACATCGACAACAACAAGTTCGCTGACAAGTTCGATTCCAGCATCGAACTCGGCAGCGACTTGAACGCCCGCGGCACGCCGCACTTCTTCATCAACGGCGTGCGCCTCAGCGGCGCGCAACCGATCGAGAACTTCAAGAAGATCATCGACGACCAACTCGCCAAGGCCAAGGCCATGGTGGCCCGCGGGGTTGCCCGCGGCAAGGTCTACGACGAGATCATGAAGGAAGGCAAAGAGCCGCCGCCCCCAGAGAAGAAGGACATTACTGCGCCCGATGCGACGGACCCGGCCAAGGGTGGTTCGAACGCCAAGGTCGTGATTCAGGAGTTCTCGGACTTCCAATGCCCGTTCTGCAAGCGCGTGGAGCCGACTGTCCAGGCGATCGAGAAAGAGTACGGCAACAAGATCAAGATCGTTTGGCGTCACATGCCCCTGCCGTTCCACAAGAACGCGCCGATGGCTGCTGAGGCCTCGCAAGAAGTGTTCGAGCAGAAGGGCTCCGCCGCCTTCTGGACGTTCCACGACGCGATCTTCGGAGCCGATGGCGCCGACGAAGCCCGTACCGACCGTGCTGCGCTCGAAAAGCAAGCTCAAGCGCAGGGCATCAACATGGACAAGTTCAAGGCAGCCTTGGACGGCAATACGCATAAAGCCAAGATCGACGCCGACGCCGAACTCGGAAACAAGGCCGGTATCAACGGTACCCCGGCGTTCGTGATCAACGGCTACTACTTGAGCGGCGCTCAACCGGAAGCGGCGTTCAAGAAGCTCATCAACCGCGCTTTGAAAGAGGCGGAAGGTAAGTGAGCTTCCGTGACGCAACCGGGGTGGTGCTCGGGGCCACCTTGTTGCTCACGGTCAGTTGCGGGGGAGGCAATCAGCCTCCCCGCGCAGCCCACGGTGCGAACGAGATCGAGCTAGCGAACGGTCCCCGAAGCAACGCTTCGGCCGGGCCTGCTATGAGCGACGCGGCTGCGCCCCACGGCCCCGCGATTCGCTTCGAAGACTTACCCGTTACGCGACTCGCCAAGAGCAGAGTGCCGCTGCCGAACGGGGCCAATCCGAGTTTGGGCGCGCCGAGTGCGCCGGTCGTGATCCAGCTGTGGAGCGACTTCGAGTGTCCGTTCTGTGCGAACGTGCACCCGGTGCTGACTGAGCTAATGCGCGCTTACGCGGGCAAAGTGCGGCTGGTTTGGCACGACTATCCCCTGCCCTCTCATACCCACGCTCGGCTGGCCGCCAACGCAGGCCGCGAAGCGTATGCGCAAGGCGGCGCTGCGGGCTTCTGGAAGTTCCACGACGCGGTGTACGAGGCGCAGAACGCGGAGCTGGACGCGAACGGGCTGGCGCGCTTTGCGACCAAAGCTGGCTTGGACGCCACGCGCTTTGGCGACTCCCTGAATACGCTGCGCCACAATCCGGAGGTCGACCGGGACGTGCAGAGCGGTGACGCGGTCGGGGTCGAAGGCACCCCCGCGTTCCTGATAAACGACTACTTCTTCGTGGGCGCGGTACCGATCGAGATCCTGCGTGTGGTCGTGGACCGCGCTTTATCTGACGTTGGCAGCTGACGTTTCCGAGTCGGCGGAATCGGCTCGCACCTGTTCGCACAGTGTGGGGGCGGACTCAGAAAAAATGATCGGAACGTGCGTTGTTTGCCCCAAGGCTGCCGTATCCTTAGGGGTAAACGTGCAACGCCTTTGTCAGCTCCTGGCGCTCGTCTGCCTGGCGAGTAGCTGTTCAGTCCCTCACTTCGACTATCAGTCGCCCGCGACCGAGGAGCTCGATGCGTGCCGCGACCGCAAGCTGAGCCCAGGCGAAGCGGACGTGGATTGCGGCGGCATTTGTCCGACGGCATGCGCCTCAGGTGCGACGTGTTCTAACGATCAGGACTGCGCGAGCGTGTTTTGCTCGGCCGGCACGTGCACGGACCAAACCTGCTCGGACTCGCTCCAGAACCAAGACGAGACCGACGTCGACTGCGGTGGGGTCACGGGCTGCGCGCGCTGCGCGCCGGGCAAGGCCTGCGTTTCGAACGACGACTGCAACAAGGGCATGTGCCTAGCCCAGGTGTGCACAGCGCAGACGTGCAGTGACGGCATCAAGAACCAAACCGAGTCCGACGTGGACTGCGGCGGCACCCTGGGTTGCGCCCGTTGCGAGCCAGGCAAGGCGTGCGAGTCGAATGACGACTGCAATGCAGGCGCGTGCAACAGCCTGGTGTGCCGCGCGCCGACCTGCAATGACGGCCTCATTAACCAAAAGGAGTCCGACGTGGACTGCGGCGGGCCGTGTGGCCCGTGCGAGAACGGCATGAGCTGCGCGACGGCCGCCGACTGCAAGCTGGCCCTGTGCACCGGCGGCAAGTGCCGAAGCCAATCCTGCTCGGACGGACTAATCAATCAAGACGAAACCGACGTGGATTGCGGCGGAATGAGCGGCTGCGCGCGCTGCGCGACCGGGCAACACTGCCTGAGCACGGCCGATTGCGGCAATGCCAGCTGCGCCAAGGGGACCTGCCAGCCAGTGAGCTGCACGGACGGCATCAAGAACGGCAGCGAGACGGATGCGGATTGCGGCTCCAGCTGCAGCAAGCCCTGTGCGGACGGCAAAGGCTGCGCGCTGCCCAAGGACTGCACCAGTCAAGTATGCTTGACGACCACGCATATCTGCCAAGCCCCCACCTGCACTGACGGCGTGAAGAACGGGAGCGAGCCGACGGTTGACTGCGGCGCGAGCTGCTCCAAGAAGTGCGCGCCAGCCGACACGTGCCTGAGCCCGAGCGATTGCGCCAGCGGGGCGTGCACGAACACCCGCTGTGTACCAACCGCCGCAACGGGAACGGCGCTGCCGATGACGGGTTGGGTACCCTCGGCCTCACAGACCCTGACGGGTAACCCGCCCGGGCTGGCCATTGATGGCAATCTGAGCACGCACTGGACAGGCGGAGCGATCCAAGCTCCGGGCATGTGGTTTCAGTGGGACATGACCAAACCGCAAGCGTTTTTCAGCGTCAACGTGACAGCGAATTCGAATTCGACCGACTACGCCAGGAATTTGCGGCTGTCGGGTTCCATGGATGGCACGACGTTCACCGAGTTGCGCACCAATATCGTTGGGCAGACCGTGCTGAACATCGTATTCGCAGACCCGCAGATCGCGCGTTACCTCAAGCTTGAGCTACTCAGCAGCACCTCCAGCCTGTGGTGGCGCATTGACGACCTCACTGTCGCGCAGTGAAGGGCGCGTTCCGGCGGCTTCATGAACGCGAGATACAGCGCGCTCAGGGGAGCGGTTGATGGGCACGCTGGTGAATCGTGGCGATGGCGTCGGTGAGGCGCGAATCAGCGCGCATGCAGGCGTAGCAATCATCGCGATGCCGGCGCCCACAGCCCGTCGTGGCCCGGTACTGATTCAGGTAACCGAGCGTGCGCAGGTCACCGTCCGTATTGGCGCGCGCGAGCAACGCGGCGCGTTGCGGACAATTCGTCGCGAAGCGCAGCGCGACCGCGATGCTCAGCGCGGGCGTCGCCACTTTGCCGAAATCTGGCGAACGCAGCCAGGTGTCCGCGCGTACGCGCACCCATAGCTTCACAACTTCGGTCGCGGCCAAATCGTACACGACGTCCGGACCGTGCACGCCCATGGGCCCAAACAAGAGCGCAAACGTCGCGTCAGAAGCCGGCTTCACTTGCGCGGTTTGGAACAGAATGCTCGCGATCTGTTGGTCGTCCGCCAAGCTCGGGTCGAGGTTCAGCGTGCGGCCGACGCCGGCTACGGCTTTGACGTAGTCCTTCGCGTCGAGCGCAGCGTGCGCGATTTGCAGGGCTAAGCGCGCGTCGCGCGGGTATTGCTCGCCGAGCGCTTCGAGCGCGGGTAAGCCGGCTTTCTGCGCCTCTTGCAGCACGCTCTCCGGGGCGGTGGAAATAGGAGCGGGCGGAGCAGGCAGCGCCGGTGCGGCAGACGCGCTGGCGCTGGCGGCGGGCTTGCTGACGAGCGGGTGCCGCAGCCTCAGGGTCAACGAGATCAAAACAGCAGCGGCCGCGAGCGCGCTCAGCGCAAGGACGAGCAGCAGCGCGGGCGTCGGCACTTTGCGCAGCGCGTCGCGCACGGGAGGCGGCCAACGACGACGCCAGCGCTCGAAGCCGCGCACGAAGGCGATAAAGCGATCTTTCAGACCATTCGTCGGAGGGGGCGAGAGCAACGCAGAAGCCGACGGCGCGCTGGCGCGCGCGGCCGCGAGGCGCGCGCTCGCCGCGCTGCGCAATAACCCGGGGCGACTCGTTTCAGCGTCCGCCAAGGACGAGCGTGAACCGTCTGAAAGTGTGAAGCGATACACGCCGTGTCCGGGGATGGGCGCGAGTTGTTCGTCGATCGCGCGGGCGAGCTCAGCCGCGCTTTGAAAACGCTCGGCGCTCTCGCGTACGAGCAGCTTCTGCACGATCAATTCCGTGGCTGGCGGCACGTCTGAGCCAGGTGCACGCTCCGCAAAGGAGGGCACGGGACTGGACAATTGCTGCCCCAAAATCCCCACCGAGCTTTGGCTGCTGAAAGGCCGCACACCCGCCAGCATTTCGTACAGCATCACCCCGAGGGCATACAAGTCTGCGCGGCCATCTACATTTTGCCCGAGCGCTTGTTCGGGCGCCATGTATTCGGGCGTGCCGAACACCATGCCTGCCTTGGTGATCGGGTTCGTTTTGGGTGCGCCGTCGTCACCCAGGGGCACCTTGGCGATGCCAAAATCCAGCACTTTTACGAAATCGGGATCGCCGCCCTTGTCGACCAGCATCACGTTCTCGGGCTTGAGATCGCGATGCACAATGCCCTGTGAATGCGCGGCCGCGAGCGCGCTCGCGATCTGCCGGGTGATGTGCAGCGAGCGCTCCACTGTGAAGGCGCCGCGCGCGATCTCGTCCCGTAAGCTGTGCCCGGACACGAACTCCAGCACCAAGAACACCGCACCGTCGGGCAACTTGCCGAAGTCGGTGGCGGCCGCAACGTTGGGGTGCTCGATGTTCCCCGCGGCCATCGCCTCGCGCTCGAAGCGCGCCACTATCTCGGGCACGCTGGTCAATTCGCGGCGCAGCACCTTCACGGCCAAGCGCTTGCGCATCAGCACATGCTCGGCTGAATACACCTTGCCCATCCCGCCTTCGCCGACGAGCGCGTCGATGCGATAGCGGTCAGCGAGCAGAGTGCCGACGCGCGGATCTACCTCGCCTCCTTTGGGATGGGAGGGCCCGCTCATGAATCGAGCGCGAACTCAGTACGGGTTATCACCCGACTCAGGCGCTTTCGGCGTCGGCGGAGCTGCGGGCGTCGGCGCGGGGGCAGGCGCAGCGGTGGGAGTGGTGGGCGCCGCAGGCTCTGGCACAGTCGGTTTCTCTGCGGTGGGCGCAGCGGGTGCGGACGGCTCAGACGGTTCAGCCACCGGTTTCGGCTTTGCTGCCGGGCGCTGTTGAACGACCGCCGGATGCGGCGCCACTGCAGCTGGCGGCTTGGGCGCAGGCACGACCGGAACGACAGGAACGACAGGAACGACAGGAACGGCGGACGCGGACACGGCAGGCGCAGCAGACGCCGTGTCCACAGGCACCGCGGGCGCTTCACTCGCCACAGGCGCAGCCGACGCCACGGGCGCAGCCGACGCCACGGGCTCGGGCTCCGCACTCGGAGTCACCGAAGCCGCCGGAGCGGGAGCTGGGGAGTTGTTGTTGTACAGCGCGAACGCCACACCGGCCGCGGCACACAGCGCAACGATGACGATGATCATGCGCCCGCCGCCGCCATTATTCTCGAC
Source organism: Polyangiaceae bacterium (assembly GCA_039936055.1). Lineage (GTDB taxonomy): Bacteria > Myxococcota_A > Polyangia > Polyangiales > Polyangiaceae > PMG-095. The sequence goes on from JBDTJC010000144.1 coordinate 6,727, forward strand.
CGGCCGATCCGCGGGGATCGGCGCACGGCGACTAGCCGGCGCCGAGGACACCGCGGACTTTCGCGCAGCTGGCACGGGCGCCGTCCTGGACGCGGCGGGCCGCGCAGAAGCGGGCTTCTTGGTTTCGGCCGCACCGGGCAGACCGGATTTCACGCTCGGCGGCTCCGAGCGTTGAGAGCTGGCCGCGACCGACTCCGCGGCGGCAGCAGCCGGAGTAACCGGAATGCGGCCTGCGGACGCTGGAGGCGCGCCCGCAGCCGGCGGCGGATCGTACTTCGGTGAAGCGGCGACCTCCTCCATCGAGCTGCCCGTTTCGCGCAGGGCATCTTGCAGCAGCTCCTTGGCCTGCTTCATCACGGTGCGATCTTCCGGAGCCGGCATCTCGGCTTCGGACTTCGTGTCCGGGAAGAAGGACGAGGCAGCGGGCTTCGCCGCAGCAGCCGGGACACTCGCGGAGCCGACGAGCGGCGGGCGGTTCGACGGATTCATTGCGCCCAGGCCGATCATGGTCGCCTTGCGCATGCCGGGCGCTTTGGGTGCATCGCCCGCAGCGGGTGCCTTCGAGCTCATTGCGGCAGCAGCGGCTGCAGGTGCGGGCACATTGCCGCCGTCACCGCCGCCCGCGTCGTACGCGCTGCTGGCGTCGCCACGCGACTCGACCAAGGTGTCGATCAGCTTGCGCGAAGCGTCGTCGATCTTGATGAATTTCACGCCCATCCCGGCAGGACGCGTGTCAGCGGTCGTCTCGCCGTCACGCTTCCAAACCACGCGACCCACGCCCTGAATCACCTTCTGGTCCGCGGCGATCTTCACCTCGAACTTGAGCAGGGTGCCCGGGGGGAACGGCGACGGCGTCTTGATGAACATGCCGCCGCGACTCACGTCATAAGAGTGATGCTCGATGAACTCATCCAGAGTCGCGCTCTTGTAGCGGACGGTCATGGTGAGGACCTTGGCGCGGGGGTCTTTTCGCGTATCCTGGCTCATGTAGCGTTGCTCCAACCTCTCAGGGCCCGGCAACCCCGGGGGCTTCCCCAGGCTTCACCGACCCGAGTAGGGCAATGCTATCGTACCGGACCGCTCCGAAAATCCCCAACTAGTTAGCTTCAGTCAGCAATACGGCGCGCTATGCTATCGGCGCTATCGGCCAGTTTCCATCCGGGACGGAATCTATGAACGCTGCTGACCTCTCCGGCACCACGCACTTTCGGGCGCAGTCACGTAAGCCAATGACCCTGGTCGGCGTACTGCGTCCGGTCTCGTTTGACGTGGTCGGCAATCGGGACGTGCACGTGGTGGACTTGGGGCTGGGCGGCGCGGGAGTGGAAATGTCGGACTCGGTCCCGGTCGGCACGGAGGTGGAGGTCGAGATTGACACCCCTCACCTGTGGGACCCGCTGACCTTGAGCGGCGTAGTCGCGTGGGAACTAACGCTCGAAGCAGGCGGCACGCGGCTCGGCGTGCGCTTCAACCACGGCACCGGCGGCAGCTTGCGCGCACTGGCCGAGCTGCTTGACGCCGAGGCGTTCGGTTAGCCGTGCGCGGCGCGCAGGGCCGAGCTTGCGTCGGCCAGTACCGCACAGGAGCACCCCCAAAAGAAGCCTAAAACTGCGGCTGGCCGCGCAGTACGCGATCGTGGAGCATGAGCATTTCATAGCCGCCGGGGCCGCGGTTGAAGATGTAGTCGTGCGGGCCAGGCACTGTCACTAGCTCGGTGTGAATGCCCGCCGCGGTAAGCGACTCCGCCAACGTTTGAATCGCTTTGATGAAGTAGTCATCACTGCTCGTGAGCAGATGCACGAACAGATCCGGTTTTTGCGCTTTGGCTTCGCGCGCGCGGCGAATGATGTCGTCGGAGTTATCGCTGCGCAGTGCGGCTTGCATGGAAGCCACCACGCGGAACGCCTTGGGCCGAAGCAAACCAATGCCGAGCGCCGCGCGGCCACCCAAGCTCACGCCGTCGATGCCCGTGGATTCGGGAGTACCGATGGCCGGCGTTTCGCGGTACGCGCGCGGCAACACGGTATCGACCACGAAGCGCGCAAGCGGCGCCGCTTTGTCGATGGACTCGTCCGCCGGCAGGATATCCGGCGTGTACGGGCAGACCACGATCA
>JBDTJC010000145.1:0-18558 GCA_039936055.1 Polyangiaceae bacterium
AAGCGGATCGACTTCACCGCGGAGCAGCGCCGTCGCCTCGCAATCAAAGGCAAGGCGCTGACCCCAGAGGAACGCGAAGCATGCTGCCAGCTCGTGCGCCCATCGACTATCTTGGCCTGGTTTCGGCAGCTGGCGGCCAAGAATATGACGGCTCAAAGCAGCGCACAGACCGGGCAGACCGCGCAAGCCGAACGACATCCGCGATCTCGTACTGAAGTTGGCCACCGAAAACCCCGGTTGGGGCAACACTAAGATCCGAGATGCGCTGCGCGGGTTGAAGCTCGAGATCGGGCGCAGCGCGGTGGCCAGCATCCTGGCGGAGGCGGGCATCGAGCCCGCACCCGAGCGCAGTCGCAATCGGACTTGGAAGCAGTTTCTCAAGAGCCACTGGGAGACGCTGTATGCCTGCGATTTTTTCAGCGTCGAGACGCTCGGCATGTTCGGCCCAGTCCGGGTCATGGTCTTCTTTGTCATCGAGCTGAAGTCCCGCGCCGTGCACGCACAGTCCAAACTGTAACCCGCACGCGGAACGGTTCGTAAAGACGGTCCGGACCGAGTGCACCGATCACTTTTCGGTCTTTGGGCAGGCGCACCTGCGGCACCTGCTCAAGGAGTTCGTCGCCCACTGCGATGCCGAGCGCTACCACCAAGGCATCGGAGGTCAGCTCGTTTCACCCCGGCTATCGCCCAGCAACGTCAATGGCCAGACGGAGGCCGTCCAATGCCGCTCGCGGCTCGGAGGGTTGCTCAACTTCTATCATCGAGCCGCCGCATGACTCCCGCCCTCCGGGTTTTCGGACACTACGAGGTATTGCCAGCTACACCTACGGAGTGTTGATGCGAGGCGAGCGCTTCAGCGATATAAGCCCGTAAGCACCCCCGAGCTGCTTGGTCGATGGGGGTGAAAGTCGTCGAGCGATCTTGATCACCTTCCGCTGCGCACGAGCGTCGCGAATCGCCGGAGCCTTGATCTTACTGAATGTGCTAACAACGATGAGCGCATGTCGCCTCGTCGGAAAGCGGTTGTCGCAGCGGCGCTGGCCCTACTGGTTGCGCTGAGTATGCCTCGCTATTTGCAACGCTTTCATGCAAGCGACTACACGCGTGCCGCGCAGATGGTCGTCTTAGTTAAGTGACGTGACCAGCGCAGGCGACGTGATGCAGATGGCCTTGGTGGCGGGCGTGCCTGTCGCTGTGGCAGCGGCTTCGTACGTTGGGGTCGTGCGGCATACCGCCCAAGTCCCGCCGGAATCGCCCCTTTCCAGCTTGCACGGGCGAGCCCTAGCGACGGGCATAGTGCTGCTGTTGGTGGCCGCGGCCACGGTCAACCTTGGCTTTGCGTTCGAGGCGCGCACTCGTGCGATCGCCCTACCGGTCGGCCCGGGTTGGGCGCCTGACCTCGGCCTCGACGAGATCGTGCGGGCCGGAGTTTGGGGAGTGATCGCGACGACGCTCAGCGGCCTCTACTTGCTCGTGGCCGCGGTGCTGGACGCGCTCGGCGCAGCAAACTGAAGGGCGCGGGGCGGGCTGCGGAGGACGTGCGGTTGTTTCGGCGCGCGCTGCTCATCGACATCCTGTCGCTACTGGTGTGCAGCGTGCTGTTTCTCGCGCACGCTGGCTCGGCGTGTTCGGCGATGATGTTCTGACCGAAGCGTAGTGTCCGAAAACACATGAGAACCATGGCTGGGGCTACACGAAGATTCGAGCGCCAACGCCAGAAGAGGCGGACGCCTTCCCGATGCAAGCGCAGAATGGTGTCAGGCCTGATCAGCAACATCGCGTCTCGCCAATGCGGAAGGATGCTGGCGAGCATGACGAGCAAACCGCGCTCCAATGTGCGGAGGTCGGGCCGTTTGACGAGCGATCCTTGCGAAGAATGAAATCGATCTTCCAGCCGGTCGCGTGGTCGATGACATTGAGCATTCCATGGTTTCAGAACGCCTCGCGGGCAACGTCAATGTCCACATAGTATCGATCGGGGGATAGTTGGTCGAGCAGCGCACTCAGCGTATTTCCACGCGCTCAACGAGCGGATGGCGCGCCGGCTGGACTACCTGCAGGAGGAGGTTCGCGTCCTCAGGGAAGCGCTCGCGCTCGCCAGCGGCAAGAAGCGCATCGAGGCTACCGCTGACCAACGGCGACGGCCGGCGAAAGGCTGGGGCTACACCAAGATCCGAGATGCGCTAAGCGCGACGGCCTTCATCTCCCAAACTTAGCCTGAGGCACGCGCGACGCCCGGTCAGGGCGGTGCCGGCGGTTTCGTTGCGGCAGACACTCTCGTTCGGGCGAGCGCGCTCAGCCCGGCGGGCGACGTAAAGGGTAGCGCGCGGGAATACGCCCACGGCGAAACGCCCGCCTCTAGCAAGAGGCGCTCCAGGATTTCGATGGCGTCCACGCTTCGCGCGAGCGGCGAGCCTTCAAGATATTCGACGAGCTCGGCAACGGTCAGGAGCACGACCTCGATGACCTGCAGTAGCTCTTCCGGCGGGGGCATCGCGGGTCGGCCGCTCGCGAGTGTCGTTGGCTCGGGGAACCAGCGATCGAAGCGCAGGGCGAGACTGCGATAGTCCCGCTTTTGCGCGTCGCAGCGGGCACGCTCGGCCTCGAGCTGGCCGTTTTCGAGCGATAGCTCGAGCTCCTCGTAGGCGCCCTCGAGGAACTGTGCGCGTTCGAGCTCGTCGAGATCAGGCGGCGTGCTCAGCAGGCAGAGCTCGTCCACCAGCTGCTCCAGTGTGGTCCATAGCTCGGCATTCGCGCCACTGGTGCTGGTCGTTTCCTCGCTCGTGGAGTGCATCTCGACCGCGCTCGCTCGTGTTGGTTCGGGCGGCGACGCGGTATGCTTCAGCTGGGTGGAGCTCTGCGCGACGCGCACGTCGCGAACCATGCCGTATAGCGTCTCATCGCTCAGGTAGTGATAGAAAACGCCTTCTCCGCGTGCGCGTTGCCAGGCGGCCAGCGCTTTCAATGCGGGGTTTTCGCAGCCCAGCGCGATCACGCTCACCTGCACCGGCATGGCACCGAGCTTCTCGCGCGCTTGCCAGACGCGCGTCAGATTCACCTGGGCAATACCATCGCTGATGAGTACGAGCTGAGCGCGTTTGAGATTCGGATCCCGTTCGCGCTCTTGCCGAATCTCGGCAAAGCTCGCTACGAGCGCCGTTTCGATGTCCGTTTCGCCGCGGGACTTTCGGACCAGCAGAGCTTCGATGCAGGTCGAAGCCTCTTCGATCGTGCTCGCCTTCACCAGCGGCTCGGCGGTTTTGGTGAAGTATCGGTAGTACACGACAGGCCTCGCGGTCGCTTCGCCGACCTCGAGATGACGAATCATCGTTGCCAGCTCGGAGATGAGGATTGCGTCGCGCATGCGTGCTCGCCGGCCAGACATGGATCCGGAGCCATCGATGAGGTAGTAGCGGGCTTCGGAATAGCGCGGGACGCTCGCGCGGGGTGCTTTCGGCTGCGCAAGGTAGCGGCGGGCGAGCAAGCTGCTCGAAGCGAGCTCGTACAGCACGAGCCGTGGATCTCCAATCAAGGCAGAAGGTAGATCGTTCGGATTGCGGGCTTGCCGGAAGACCATGGTTTGAGTCGGGAAAGCGACCTCGGCCATGCGCCGTTGCTCTTCGATGACGCGCACCGGGGCGATGCTGCGCCCAAGCTCGAAGCAGCCGTCTACGCAGCTGCCCGCTTGCACGAGCTCCACTTCGGCGATGCGCGGCGCCTCGATCTCGTGTCGGGCGCGATCGCAGCCGCGCTCTACGGCGCGTCCCGCGGTCTCGCCGAACGTATCCGTCCGCAGTCTCGAGAGCTCGACGGGCTTCTTGTCCGCGCCTAGGTGCTTCCGAATCGATGCGCGCGCTACGCCGATTCGGTGCCGGAGCTCGGGGTCGAGTTGCGCCGTGCCAGCGAGCTCTTGGAGCACCGAGAGCAGGGTCGTCACTACTGCCGCGTCTCGCCGCTGTACGGCGCGACGAATCTGATGCGACAGATCGATGTCAGGGGCAACGCCTCGACTTTGCCATTGGTTGATCTCGCGCACGCGCGCCGTGATCGCTGCAACGCGCGCTTGGACGGCCGAGCCGGGTAGGGGCGTGTCTGCGGCGGTCTCCAGGAGCACTCGTCGCGCGGCTTCGTAAAGTCGACGCCGACGCCCGAGTAGCTGGGTCTCCCGACCGGCCAGATCCAAGAGCGGGTCGATGGCGAACCCGCGCAGGCGCGGTCCGCTTGGCAGCGGCGGCAGCAATGGCTCGGGCGCGACGCGCAGTGGTGCCGTGGGAGGGGGAGACACCTCTTCGTCTTGAGCTCTGGGCGCCAAGGAGGGGGCCCGCGGCGTCAAGAAATCAGCGCTGATGCGCTGCAGGGCTTCGCTCACCTTCCACAGCCAGGTGATGTGCGCGAACGGCGGATACTCGCGTGACTCTGCGAGCTCTGCGACGCGCTCGATATTTGCGTCGAGCTCGTGACAAGCCATGTCGACGAAGGGGCGCAGCTCTGTCCCGCGCAACTCCCTGTAGACCGAGCCTTCGGTCGGCGAGAGCCGCTTCAGCAATGCGGAGAGCTCATCGGCTCGCAGCTCGACCGGCTCTTGGATCAGGCTCCACGAGCGCGAAAATGGACCCGGGCGGCCGCGCTTGACCAGCAGGCCCTCGAGTCGCTCCCGGATAGCGTCGAGCCGCATCAAGCCTTGCTGCTGCGGGCCTGAACGGCGCCGCGAACCGCTATGAAGAGCTCACCCAGTCGCACGCGCAGCTTTTCGCCGTCTGGCGCCACTTCGGGCAACACAGCCTGGATGAGCTCCGTCTCGAGTCGGACGCGAGCGCCCACCTCCTCTTGCTCGAGCACTCCGAGCAGCCGAAATAGCTCGCTATCGGCCGCGCCTGCCGCAAGCGATCGAGCCAGCCAGGCCTCGAAGAACTCGACCGACAACGCGATGCGCGCCGAGTCGCACGCCCACAAATCGCCACGTAGATCGGCGGGGAGTCGCCCGGCGCGCGCTGCGAACGGATCGAGCCCGGGTGCTCGTGCAAATTCGAGAATTGCTGCCGAATCGAGCCGTAGACACAGCTCGATTGCGACGTAGCAAAGCGGCGTTCGAGGCATCGATTTGCGGAGCTCGTGGTAGGCCTCGAGCCCGAACGACAGTATTGCTGGCCGCTGACGCGCGCTTTGGATGAACGCCTTGTCCTGTGCGACGGCGCACTTCAAAGCGGATGCAAGCACGTCGTCCAAAGGCAAGTACCGAGCAACATGGGCGGCCGTCAGCGCTTCCCAAAGTGCGTCGAAGGTGGGAATGAGCTCGTCTCGTGGGGCTCGAGCGAGCGGCGCGAGAGCGCGGGCCGTGAGCGGCGCGAGCGCAGCGCGCGCGACGCCTTCGAGAAGGACCGTGAACGCAGGATGGATCGACTCTGTGCGTGCTCCGAAAGCGTCGAGCGCCTCGAGCACGGATTTCAAGCGCGGCGCCGCCACGTCGACGAGCTCGGCTCGTGTCGCTGCGTCGGACAGCGCACCTTCGATCTCGGTGTGAAGGGCTTCGTGCAGGCGGTTCGCGACGGCTCCGGCCGAGATTTCGAACAATTCTGTGACGCGGGCGGCCGTCAAATGCGGAGTCCGCTCGCACAAGCGCCGCGCGTCTTCCGCCCAAACGAGCAGATTCTCGACGATGGGCGAGAGGAGCTCGAGCGTGGCGAGTACACCGCGCTCCCGGCGCGCCTCGCTCAGGCCCTCGAGACCGAGACTCGCGCGCTCGATCGCAGATTCGATCAACCCGAGGTTGCGCCCGCGCAGCCACTGCGCCAATGGATCCACTGGTCCGCGTTTGCGTTCTACGTGATCATGCAGTCGCGCGGTTTGCTCGAGGCTGGCGAGGCTGTTCGAATGAGCGGCGAGGCCTTGCTCGATGATGCGCCGCAGGATGAGCCGTGACAGCGCGTTCGCGCTCGGATCGCCGGGCGCGGCCGTCTGAAGGCCGGTCAAGAGCTCGTCGAGCGAATGGCCATTCCATGCCGCAGAATCGAGAGTTCTCGCCGTCGGAGCTGGCTCGTGCAACGGTGTGCGGTCGAGCTTGGCAAGGCTGCGCTCGAAGACGTCGCGCTCGGTCTGCAAGATCTTGAGTTGCCGCGCCTCGCGCGGATCTTGTTCTTTGGCCAATTGGGCCACGAGAGCTTTCGGCGGGCCGCTTTGCAACAAGACCAGCCGCAGCGCTTCGAAGTCTTCCAGCGTTATTTCGAGCGCGCGCGTCGGATCGCGAAACAGCTTGCGATACAGAGCGACTGATTTGAGCAGCTTACCAGCTCGCACGCGGGTGCGCGTCGACAGATACCGAGACGGCGAAAAGTCCGGTGTCGCGCGGACCGCCGCCGCCATTTCATGCTCGAAAATCGCCAGAAATTCGACCAGGCGATCACAAGCTTCTGGCGGGACCCGGACGAGATCGACCGTTTCCTGTAAGACATCCACGTCCTGTATCGTCAGGTAGGTGCGCAGTGGCTGCGCGGCCCCGAGGCTTTGGCGCATGACTTTTCGCATCGATTCTTCGTGCGCGAACCCCTTCGGAACGAAGCCGACGAAGGCGATTCGGTCCACGAAGGCCAGCAGCGACTCACGCGACTCATCGAGCACTTCCACTAGGTAGCGGTTGGTCGTCATCAACGAGCACTCGACCCGACCTCGGGTCGTGCGCTTGCCCTCCTTCAGCTCGCGCTCGCCCAGCAGATTGAGCGTCGACCGGAGCAACATGTCGCGACCATCGAACACCTCGTCGAGAAAGGCGTGCACGGAGCCCATGATGCCGTCGTCCGTGAAGTGCTCGCTGCGTCCGGTCTCCATCAACGTCTTGAAATCGATGGCGCCTACGAGATCGGTGAGCACGGTATTTTCGGTGAACTGCCGCGCGAACAAGCTGGGTTCACCGGTCTTCGCGTCCAATATGCGGCCCAGCACCGCGCGGGCCAGTTGGCTCTTGGCCGTGCCGGGTGGCCCCGTCATCAGCACGTGCTCGCGGCCGAGTAGCGCGAGCGCAATCTGCTCGAGGATGTCGTCCCGCTCCACGAACGCTTCCCGCAGCTCCTCGAAGAAGCCGACGAAGCGCGCTCCCGAACGTGCAAAGCGCCCTGCGGCCCCGGAGCCCGAAATCGCCTCCACCCCAGAGCTCGACTGTGACATTCGCGTCGACGGTAGCCGCTGCTTCACGCATTGGGCCTACAAAATGCACATGGCCACGATTGCCGCAGAAAATCAGCGGACTCGCGAATCGTGCACTCCGTTTTCCGAACTGCAGTGAACCCGTGACTTGAGGAGCCGGATGCGTGAATTGCGCATGTCCGGATCTGTGGGAGCCCCGGGGGAGCGATCCCCTGGGGCCACCCGACAACGCTATCGAGTCGACATCATGGTATCAGTATGCGAACTCGTCGGTGCCGGCCGCGGGGTCGCCGGTTGGCCGCCCAGGCGCTCTCGCCGCTGAACGCACCCGTTGTCGTTGGCAGCCGCGCTCGCCACGATAAGCTGGTTGTCCGAGCCCCTCGACGGAGGGCAACCGTCACCAGCCAAGCTCTCCGACGGCACGCCCCTGAAGCTGCCGGCCGAAGTCCCATTCCGCGGCAAGGGTGTGCCGGAAAAGAAGCGGGATCGCGCTCCCGATGGGCTGTGCAATGGGATTTGGTCGGCCAAGCGCACTTTGGTGCGAGATCAGACGATGGTCACAATCAAGCGCGCCTCTGGGCGAGACGTAACAGAAACGCGACACGGATTTCAAAATGAGTCGCGCCCCATCGAAGCTTGGATCGACCTGAGCAAACTCAGTTTCACGGCTAGCATCATCGAGTTGGTCAAGAATGGAGGGCGCGTCAGGCCTAGTCCTCCGGAGGACGGCGTGGTCCCCAACATCGAGCCGACGAATCTGGATGCGACGATCAAGTGAACGTCACGGGAGCCCATCCCTCAACGAAGGCATGGGTTCCGCGCCGGAACTGGAAGCCCTGGCTCGGCTCCATCTTGCCCACCTGGCACCAGCCAGACCTGGGGGGCCGGCCCCGTTCGGTAGAGCACGGTCGTTCCGACCTGCTTCGAGCCACGCGCGGCACGCGTGTAGTGGGCAACGAACCAGGCCTCGCCGGCAGCAGCGACGAGCTCGCCCATCTCGCCCATGGTCCAAGCGTGCGCTTCTGGCTCGAGGGTAAGTGGGTACATCACCGGATGCCAGCGGCCGTCCGCCGTTCTGCGCCAAAGGTGGACGGGAGCGGGTGGCAGCTCGACGTGATCTGGTGTCTCTCGTTCAGGCGGTTGAGGCGCGAACCAAACGGAGTCGTCGGAGCTGGCGATCGCGCTCGTGACGTAGCCTAGGTCGTCAGGACTCGGCACGATCCGAACCTCGGCATCCGACGCCGAAAAGGCGGCGAGATAGCCGCGCGCGGGCGCTGAGCTGCCACCCGCCAAGTAAAGGACGCCGGAATGAACCGCCGCGACCGCCGTTACGCTGAGCGAGCGCGCGCCGGCCGGACGCGGAATGAGGTGAAGCGTGCCGCGACTCGAGCCGGGGGCGAAGTGCTCGAGCGCCGGCGCCATGCCCGCACACAGACGACCGACCACGATCAGAGCTCCCGCGGGCAGCGTAACGCAAGTGCTTGCGACGAGCTGGGTCTTACAGGCTTGTTCGCCTTGGGCAGGCGCTGCCTCGGTAAACACAGGCGCCGACGCGCTCGGATCGTCCAGCGCCGCAAAACGACTGCCCGCAATCGACGAACCCGAGCTGCTCACGACGAGGGCCAGATGGTGTGAGCCCCAGGTGCAAATGTCGGCGTAGCGCTCGACCGGTTCTATGCCGTTTACAGCGAGCGGCGGCGAAGGCGCCCAGCGCGTTCCCGCCCAGCGATACAGCTCGGTGACGTCTTGCTGCGCGCACGGCTCCGTTCGATCGAAGACGAGCCATGCCTCTTCCGGGAAGCTGCCTCCGACCTGGACGATTGAGCCGCCCTGCAGGTCGAGCCCGGCAGCGAATGGCGCCGCCAGCGGCGTGAAGGTCTGCGCCTGCAAGTCAAAAAAGCGCCGACCGCTCTGCACGACAGTGCGGTTGTCGAAACGATGAAAACGAAACCAGTCGCGTCCTCGAGCGACGACAGAAAAGGGTGATTCGGCCTCGTCCGGTGTCGGCGGGAGGATCGGTTTTGCGCTTGGTTTCGGTTCGTTTGCGGCGCCGGTAGGTAGGGGCGCGACGAGCGGCTTCGATGAAGTCGTCGTGCCAACGGTCGACGTATGCGGGGTCGTGCCACGTGCCGCCATCGGCGCGTCCGTGCACGACGCCATCACGACGCTGATCAGCAGCGCGGCGGAAGACCTCACGGTTGCTGAGTCGCAGTGGACGGCCAATGAGGTTCTACGACACCGTAGCTCACGCCTGGCGCTGGCGGGCTGCCGTCGCCAAGGCGTCCGGACCCATTGTTGCCCCAGCAAAGGACGCGGTTGGTCGTCGTCACGGCACAGGCAGCGTCGATTCCGTCTGCAACTTGTCGCACCAGCTGCAGACCAGCGACGGCGGCGGGGGGCCCGTTGTTCCAGCACTGCACCGTGCCGTCTGCCACTACCGCGCATCCGGCCACGGGGCATGAAGCGCAGTAGTCGGGAGGCATCGCGCTCGCTGACAGCTGAACGACGTGATTCAGCTCCTTCTTTTGCTTGAAGTCGCGAAATACCCAGACCTCGCAGGCTTCGTCATGGCCGGTTCCCACTCCGAGTGAATCGCGAGTCCATACGCTGCCGTCGGCCTTGAGCAAGGCATAGCCGTCATCGCTGCCGGACAACGCGATCACGTCATTACCGGCCTCAGTGATCTTGCTGGGTTTTTGACAGTCGAACCCTTCACCCCAGCACGTCAAGGTGTGGTCGTGATGGAGCACGCAGGTGCTTCGATAGCCCGAGACCACGACGGCAACATCGCTCACGCCCGGAACCGTCGTTGGTCGGCCCACTTCGGATGGCGCAGCAGACCTGTCTGGCCAGCCCAGACCGAGCTGACCTCTATCGTTGTTCCCCCAACATTTAACGGTGCCATCTGCGATGACGGCGCAGGTGTGCTCGCTCCCAGGCGAGACACGCACTACGTTTTGAAGAGCTACCAACACTGGAGCGATGGTGCCGCGGCGTTTATGGTCCTTTGGCAGAGGCCCGGTTCCTGCTTCGAGATTCATGTTCGCGCCCCAACACTTCAAGTGCCCGCCGACCAGAATCGCGCAGGCGGTATCCATCTGGCTCATCGCCACATCCGTTGCGTCATGGATGCCAGCAATACGACGTGGCGGTTCGACGATATAACCAGTGACGCTTTCGAAGCTCGTCAGATCCAAGCCCCAACACCAGACCTCGTGGCTCGTCGTGACGGCGCAAGTTGCAACGCGTCCCATCGCTACTTTTATCACCTGCACCGTTCGGGTAGGAGCGGAGGTGACTCCTTCAGCCGACGCCAGCGGCAACGGCCCGGCATCCGGAGTGCGCTTTCCCGGCGCGATTCCAGCGCGTCTAGTTCGATGAGTGCTCGCCTTTGGGGGACCTGCTGACGACCACCCGGCGCAACGGAGAAGCGCGCCACAAACGACGACCACGCTGCAACACAGGCGCACTGCTCGACCTTTGCATGTGCCAGGCAAAACTACACCCCGGGGAAGAATTCAGCACTCAAGAAAGGCAGGTTTGGCGTCCCCGCCTGAATCCTGGCGTATGGCACGAGCCGGACTCCAGCGGGTGCCAATGAAGCATCAAGGCGCGCGAACGATGCTAGCCGCGCTCGGTAAGAAGTCGACACGGCGCGAACGGCGGGTCCACGACCACCGTCACGAAGCGGCGAAGTGCTCGCACGCCCACGGTGCTGCTGGGGAGCTCGATCGTGAGCCCGCGCAGGCTCACTTAGACCCCAGGGAGTTCCAAGCTACATTCCGCGCCCGAATGAACCGGCCCCGTTTTAAGCATCCGTCGAAAATCAAAGAACCCAAGCGGCCGTCGTCCCGCTTCGCACCCGCGGCCTTTCTCAAGGGCGAGCCCGAGTCCGTGCGAGAGCTGTGTCAGGCCCTGGCAGATCAGATGGTGAGGGGGTTTTCCGATCTCAGGGGGACGAGCTGGCGAAGCGTCGCGACGTCGCTCGTCGATCAGCTGCGCACGAGTGGCCACGACTTGAGCCAGATCGAGGACACGGACGAAATTCAAGCGTGGCAGGCCACCTGGTACCATCCGCGTGGCACGTTCTCACTGCTGCTTTCATTTCGAGCGCCTGCCGCCGTCGAGGTGATGTGGAAGGCCGACGACGCGATCTTCACCGCCAAGGCCTGAGCCGCACCGCGCAGCCGCAGGCAACCGGGTCTCTAGCGTCGCAATCGCGTTTGGCGCGTTCCAATGTTCCTCACGAACCTAGAAGACAAGGGCGCGACGCTCGACATCGGTCTGAAAACATATGCGTTGCGCGAGTATCTCCTCGACGGATTGCGCATGCATCGAGACGTCAAGGCCTTGGGGCGCTGACTCGGAGGTCCTGGATTTGTGCCAGGTTGCGCCGTCGGGCGAGCAGACCGGGCGCGAAAGCGCGCAGATGCTCGCGCCGCTGATTGGCACGGTCCCTGCTCTAGCCAAGCGTATGCGCGTGATCAAACATTCCCACTGGCAGAGTTTCGGTCTGGCACTCCCCTCGCTCTTCGCGTTGGCCTGCGGCGGCATCTCGTCGCTTGAAGGGGGCGGCCACGGAGCAGGAGCTGGGGTAGCGGGTGCCGGTGCCGGCGGAGTGGGTGCGGGCGGAGTGGGTCCTGTCGCAGGTGCGGGCGGCGTCGACTGCTCTGACGTGGCCTGCCCCTCCATCGCTTGCGGCGTAGGTTACGTCTTGCAGCCGATTGGCTGCTGCGGGACGTGCGTTCCGGGGGGCGGTGCTGGCGCCCCGGCAGGTGGTAGCGGCGGCGCCGCCGGTTGCAGCGGTGTGTTCTCGTGTCCGTTGATCCCCGCCTGCGATCCTGGATGGACGCTCGGGCTCGAGCCAGACGAGTGCTGCCCGACTTGTCTGCCGCCGGGGGGTGCCGGGGCTGGCGGCGTTGGTGGCGCGGGTGGATGCAGCGCAGTCGCTTGCCCGGATCTCGCTTGTGCCATTGGCTACGGTCCGGTGATCGAGCCCGGGGATTGTTGTCGCACATGCGTCCCGAATCACGACGCCTGCGGCGCCGGCCAAAAAGGCTACGGAGCGTTGCGCGACGATCTGCTGTCCCAGCCGGGCGCGACCGCGTGCGTCAAAGACTCGGACTGCGCGACGATCGGCGGCTTTGCCAAATGCGGTGACGTTTGCTCTTTACCAGCGGTAAACGCCTCCCTCGCGCCAGACATCATGAGTCAGCTGACCCTGTGGGCGACAGACTACTGCGCGACCTGTACGGCTATGGACCCGCCCTGCGCGGTGCCGCCTACGCCGTTCTGCGAGGGCGGCCAGTGCCAGCTCTACCACGCGCTGTGACGGAGTAAGCGAATCGAGACATCGAACTCGAGGTGTCCGAGATGGAGCTTCGCCCGCGTCACCACCGCATCAATGCTCTGGATGATGCTGTTGATCGCGGGGGCGCTAGTTAGGCAGGTCCTGATGATGCGTCATCGGTAAGTGGCATGACCGCCACGGCGGCCGTCAGCGTCACCCTCGTCAGCGTCACCGAGACCTGAGCTGCCTACGAGGCGAATGCCAACCGCGCCGTCACGCGGCAACCCCGTTTTCGTGGCGAAAAACAGGTCGGATGTCATGCGGTCCTAGCGTAGCGGTGGTGGAGCGCATCGACGCGGGGAAGTGCGACAACGCGAGCGCAACTCGTGGCTTCGACGATGCGCGGGATAGGCGCATCGCCACCGACCGCCATGTGTGGTCGGTCGTCGTTGTCTACTCGTGCACGAGTCCTCGCACGAGATGTTGAGGTCAGCGGTGTTCGGGTTTTGCCCGCGCACGCGAACCCTCGGCAGACGAGCGACGGGAGTACTTGCAGCCGGTGAGAGGCGAGCGGTGCTGTCAAGCGTCGAGTGGGAGGTTCTCGCCGCAGCCCGTGCGCCGTAACTAGAATCTCCTGCGCGGCCGTGAGCGACACGCCGTCGAGCGACATGTACTCCCTGATCAGCGCGCGGCGCGTTTCCAATCCCACTGACCGTTGCCCCCCTTCTATTTCCTGTTTGCTCTCGGGTTAAGGTCTATCCCAGCCGGACGTAGCCTTCTAAGAGAGCGCCGGGGAGTCAGGAATCACCTATTGCACCACCCGATTCGCCTGGGTTTTTTGATCGATAGCTTGTTATCGCGCTATCAGACTAGGCTCCTCGTCGGTGCTTTTCGGGCCGCTAGGCGTCGCGGTGCTCGAGTCATCGGCTTCCAGGGCAGCTTCCTCAACTTCGATCAAGAGCGGCACGCCTTCGACGGATCGTTCTTATACGAACTAGCCGGTCCCCGCGCAGTAGACGGTCTCATCGTCGCCTCCAATATCCTCGCCAGCCAGGTGGGTATCGAGTCCTTACGCACGTTTTGCGCGACCCTCGGGGTGCCCGTAGTGACCGTCGGTGAGCTGCCCGGGTTTCCGCAGGTCTGCATTGATGCTCGAGGCGGTTTCAGTTGCGCCATCTCGCACCTCATCGAAGTACATGATCGACGCAAGCTGGCGTTCATCCAGGGAACCCCGGGTAACCCCGACAGCGCAGAGCGCGAAGCCGTATTTCGCGAGGCACTTTCGGCGCACGGACTGGCGATAGACGAGCGGCTCATCGTCCCCGGCACGTTCTTGGAACCCTCGGGCGCTCGCGCGGTCCGGCTGCTGTTCGAGCAGCGCGGGATCGAGCCGGGCGAATTGGACGGCATCGTCTGTGCCAACGACTCGATGGCAGTCGGGGCAGCTCGCGAGCTTCGTGCTCGCGGCCTACGTGTCCCAGACGACGTCGCCATCATCGGCTTCGACGACGATGACTACGCGCGCAACAACAGCCCACCGCTTACGACCGTTGCTCAACCGGTAGAACGGGTCGGCGAGGTGGCATCTGAAATGTTGCTCGACCGCCTACTCGGGCGTGCCACCCCTGAGCGCATCGTCTTGCCCGTCCAACCGGTATTTCGTCGATCCTGCGGCTGCTCCCCGCGGCGACTCCAGCAGAGCGCTGGCGCACTCGGTGTCCAACACTTGGAACTCGCACTCGCCGAGCTTCGGCCGCAGCTGGTGGCGAGTTTGGAGCAAGTGCTCGGACCGGGCCGAGCGACCTTGGGCCTCGACGCCCTGATTGGCGCTCTGTCGTTTGAGGGCGACCAAGACGCGGCAGGGGCGCTGAGCGACTTCGAGCGAGCCCTGCTTGATGGCCATGAGCTCGGGCTCGACCCGCTCCGCTGGGAAGATATCCTGCTGCCCTTGGCGGAAGTGATCCGTCAGCATTCGGTAGCAACGCTCGAGTTCGAGCGAAAACGGGACCGCGTTCGATTGCTACTGAACGAAGTGGCCGCGCGGGTTCATTCGTTGGAGCGGCTGTATGAAGTCCAACGCGCCAACGCTCTCCGCATATTGGGCAGTGCTCTCGGGTGCGCGCGTAGTCTGCCGAACATCGCGCGCACCATCGAGGCGGGGCTGCCTGGCCTGGGGGTCAGGTACTGCTGCGTATGCCTGTTCGTCGCCGGCTCGGAGCGCACGGTTTCGAAGACCGTGGCTCACTACGAAGCCGCATCGTTAGTGCAGACCGAGCTCCTGCACGACTCCGGCGACCTATGGCGATCGCTCCCGGCCTCGGTGCCTCCCAACTCACCGGGCCTGCTGGATCGAACGAGCGGCTTTCCCGCCCAGCAAATTTTCAGCGGCAAGAGCGAGCCGCTTTCGACCGATCTCGACTTGTTGATCTATCCGCTCGTGTTCGCGGAACGGGCCCTTGGCTACGTCGTGTTCGACGCACCCAAGCAAGTCGAACGAGCCTGGCTACTCGAGAACGTCGCTGGCCACTTGAGCGGCGCACTCTACGCCTTGGGCAAAGCCGACGAACTGCGTGACGCTCGGTCGCTCGCTGAAACGGCGAGCGCGGCGAAGAGTGAGTTCGTCGCCATGATGTCGCATGAGGTCCGGACGCCGCTCACGGCAATTCACGGTCATCTCGAACTTTGCCTCAGGACTGTACTTTCCGCGGAGCAAGAGTCGCACTTGATGCGGGCGCAAGCGTCGTCACGTTCGCTCTTGAGAATCGTCGATGATATCTTGGATTTTTCTAAGATTGACGCTCGGCGGCTCGAGATCGAGAACGTGCCGTTTGGGTTGGAGGAGGTGCTGGAGCAGGTCGCTGGGACGTTCTCCATCAGCGCGAATCGCAAGAACATCGAGTTCGTTTTCGATGTGCACGCGGATGTGCCGCTTCGACTGCAGGGTGATCCGCTGCGTGTCTCGCAGGTGCTGTTGAACCTGGTGGGCAATGCCCTCAAATTCACCGAGCGGGGATACGTGCTCTTGTCCGTGAGACCAGTCGCCGGCGATCCTATCGGCGTCGAGTTCACCGTGCGCGACAGCGGGATCGGCATGAGCACTGAGGAACTCACTCGAATCTTCAGCCCGTTCACTCAGGGGAATGGTTCGATGACAAGGCGCCATGGTGGCACCGGCCTCGGTCTCTCCATCTCGAAGCGATTGGTCGAGATGATGGGCGGCGAGCTAGAAGTCGAAAGCCGCTTTGGCCTCGGTAGCTCATTTACGTTTCGCCTCCCGCTCGCCGCGAGCGAGCAAACGCAGAGCCAGGCTCCCGAAGCGCTTCATGGGGCGCGCCTACTGATCGCGGAGGGGAGTGACCTCCAGGCCGAGGCGCTGGAACGCATCCTCAAAGGCCGGGCCAGTGAGGTTCGTCGCTGCGCGACGGGCACGGCCGCAATCACAGCCTTCCGCAAATCGGTCTCCGACGGTCGTCCTTTCGACATCGTTCTCGTGGCGCAGAACCTGCCCGACATGAACGGCCTCGAGCTGATTGCTCGGTTCACGCGCGCCTTCCCGATGCCGGAGCTCACGGCATTGGTCGTGGGCCCGAGCGACACGGAATTTTGGTCGGTGGCATCGCTGCGCGAGGCAGGCGCGGCCGCCACCATCGCCAAACCATTCCACGCCAAAAGCGTGCTGCGCGCGATAGCGCGGGCTCGCTCGCCAGGTTTCGGTCTCACCGTAGGCAGCGTCGATGCCGCGACTTCGGACAAGAAACTTCGCGGCTGGAGCGTGCTGCTGGCACAGGACGACCCGGCAGGACTCGAATTGACCAAGCAACTGCTGGAGCTTTGGGGCGCCAGCGTGACGCCGGCCAAAGATGGGCGCGAGGCGGTAGCCCATGCCAAGACTCGGAACTTCTCCATCATCTTGCTGGACTTGCACATGCCCGAGCTCGACGGCTGCGAAGCCGCGCGTGCGATTCGCAGCGATGCCCGACATGTCTCGACCATGATCGTCGCGCTGACCGCGAGCACGCGACCCGCTGACCGCGCGCGCGCCAGCGCGGCCGGCATGGACGCTTACCTGTGTACGCCCATCGAATCTTCAGCGCTGCTTTCGCAACTCCTGCAGTTCTGTGTTCGGCCACAGGTGAGTATCCAAGCGGAGTCAGGCGGCAAGCTCGCCGAGCTCACCGAGCTTGGCCAACCCAATCTCGGCCAACCCGGCCCCGTGCTGGATTCGCGTACCGCGCTCGCACGGGTCAACGGGGATCAAGCAACCTACCGTCGGCTGTTGCAGCGGTTTCTCAAGACGCATCTCGAAGACACTCGCAACATCCAGCGCGCCCGCGCCGCTGGCGACATCAAAGTCGCCACTCGAATCGCGCACACGCTTTCGTCCGCTGCCGCGAACATAGGCGCGAGTCAGCTGCAACGTGCGGCACAAGCGCTCGAGTCGATGCTCTCCTGCGACGCCGCCGCGGTGCTGGACTGGGTCACCGACTTGGAGCGCTTGCATGCAATCACCCTCAGCGCGGCAGCTGCCGCTTTGCATGTCTCGTCGGCCATGATGCCCCGAGTAGACCCTGACGTTCAGCCCGCGCTTCTGCTCACCCGCGCGCAGAAGCTAGTCGACGCCCACGATACCGCCGCGGTAGAATGTGTACAATTGCTCAGCGCGAGCCTTCTGGCACATTCGAACGTGCGGGAGCCGCTCAAGCGACTGGAAACTGCGATCGACAGCTACGACTTCGAGCAGGCGCGTGTCGAGCTGGACGTCGTGAGTCAAGCGCTCGGTTCACCTGGGCATGAACTCAGCATCGTGGGAGATTGAACCAGTGGTTGAGCCAGCTTCGAGCAAACCAGTAGTGCTGATAGTGGACGACGCGCCCGAGAGCATCGATGTGCTGCGTGGCGTACTTGGCGGCGAGTTTCAAGTGAAGGCCGCAATCCACGGGGCCATCGCCTTGGAGTTGGTTCGCACTGCCCCTCCAGACCTCATCTTGTTGGACATCATGATGCCGGAGATGGACGGCTTCGAGGTCTGCGCAAAGCTCAAAGCAAACCCGACTGACGCACGGATCCCGGTAATCTTTGTGACCACGCTAGCAGACGCGGGGAGTGAGGGGCGCGGCCTGGAACTCGGAGCCGTGGACTACCTGACCAAGCCGTACGTGCCGTCACTTGTACTGTCGCGCGTAAGGTCTCACCTCGCGCTCTATCAGCGCCACCGATCACTCGAGGAAGAAGTGCGCGCGCGCACTCGTGAGCTCAGCGACACCCGCCTGGAAATCATCCGCCGCCTGGGCCGTGCCGGAGAATATCGGGACAATGAGACGGGCATGCACGTGCTGAGAATGAGTCACATCGCGCATGCGCTGGCGCTGCGTCAGGGCATGAGCGAGCAACGTGCAGATCTGGTGCTCCAGGCGGCCCCGATGCACGACGTTGGCAAGCTGGGAATCCCCGATCGCATCCTGCTCAAGCCTGGCAAGCTCAGCCCGGAAGAATGGGAAATCATGAAGCGCCACACCCTGATCGGCGCGGAGATAGTCGGTGACCATCCGTCTGAGTTGATGCAGACGGCGCGCATGGTTGCGCTATTGCACCACGAACGCTGGGATGGCAGCGGCTACCCCCACGGTCTTCGCGGTGAAGCCATTCCCCCAATCGCGCGGCTCGTCGCGGTCGCCGACGTATTCGACGCCTTGTTGTCCGCTCGACCGTACAAGGCGCCGTGGACAGTGGCGGACACGGTCGCCGAATTCAAAGCTCAGAGCGGCCGGCACTTCGATCCTGACGCGGTCTCCGCGCTCCTCGACATCTTGCCGCAGTGCCTAGCCATACGGGATCGATACAGCGATGATGTACGCCTCGAACCGCCGAACTGTTCGACCTAGAATCGGTGATTTGAGGCGCCATCATTCGGCGACCCCCCAAAGACCACGTGGGCGCCCGCGCTGTAGGAGGTGCGCGGATCGCGCGGAGCCCGAGCCCGTCGCGGTCGCCCGAAGTAGCCAGCAGGGGGCTAGCTAATAGGGCAATCCGGGTACGGCCAGCGCAATCGAGTACACGCCGCGTTGGCCTTCCGTGCCCTGCGCGGTGATGAATAGGGATTTGTGGTCGGTGCCGCCGAAGGCGACGTTGGT
>JBDTJC010000146.1:0-6599 GCA_039936055.1 Polyangiaceae bacterium
CTTTCCGCTTGGTGTTCATGTTTGGTAACCGGATATCTGCCGGAACTGAGCCCCTACTTTCAACCCACGCGCGCTAACCGATCGATTTCGCTTTGTTTTTTCTCGGCAGATCGGGAACTGCACCCAATTGAATCCCTCGAGTGCGAAGTAGCCTGTGAAGCCGTGGCTCATGCTGAAGCATGCGGCGCTGCTGATGGGGGGCCCATTCGTAGCGGTGAACGCCGGCTCGATGCTTTGATAGGTGAACAAGCTTCCTGCCCGAGGTGGTGAAAGCGATGCGGCCGTGTCATCGCTCGCGGTGTACCAACCGCCCGGGTTATCCCCAGCGGGGGCAGCGAGCTTGATCGTCGAGCCGCCGCTCATGTCGTCGATCAGGAGTGGATCTTTTACAGGAGCAGGAACCTGACCCGTTTCGCAGCAAAAGTGTTTGGTCACGACTGGCCCGACGGCTGGATCGGTGTCGGCTAGCCAGCAGAAAGCCACGCTGGGCAGGTGCAGGTCAGCGTCAGTCGGTTGCGCCGAACCCGAGCATGAGTACCCGGCCCAGCCATCGGATGGAAACGTGGGCGGGCAGATGTCGGGAGACGCGACGCACACCGCGGGTGCGTCGCAAAGTGGATTGCTCTCCGATTTGACGGGACAGTCGCTGGTCCGGGAGGGGGAGACAGCCACCTTCTTGACCGGGCCGCTCGCGGACGCATCGCAAACCGCGGGGGGAAGTCTTACCACCGTCTGCCCCTGCGCGTTCTGCTCGAAGCGCCAGCCGTCGGGCGTGTCGTCCTGATTCAAGGGCACGAAGCAATCCCCCTTTGCCCCGGTCGAAGTGTCGCCATTCGCTGCGCAGACGCCGGCATTGCCAACTAGCGGCGTGTTGATGACCAACGCGACATTTACCGAGAGTTTGGGCCCGAAAAGGGCATCCGCAGCCATGATGCAGTCACCATTCGTGGGGTCGATGGTCGGCGGCGCCTCCCGCCAGGGCCAAGCTTCGAGCGTGCAGGCGCGAACGTCGAAGCACTTCGATTTGTCGATCGGCACGTAGTCGGGGAGCGCTGTGGTGACCCGCGAGTTCACACAGCTCCCCGCTTGGCAAGTCAGGCCGTCAGCGCAAGCTGTTTTCAGATTCGCGTCGCTGCATAACCAATTGAGCGGCATCCGCAGCATCTTCACGCCGGCATCGGGAATGGTCAGTTGTGCCTCGCGATGCACCCGCAGCGCGCCACCGCTGCCACCCGAACGGCCATCTAGTTTGACCAACACGGATTCTGCACCTTCCGCTCCTGACACGATCGCCAGGGTCGCGGGCAGCGTGTTGAATGCGTCGAGTGGAAGCGAACCTTGCGTGATTTTCGTGGAGTCCGAGATCCGAGTCACACTCCAATCCAGCCAGTCCAGATCCGCCGGCAAGGACAGATCAGTGCTGACGACCAGGAGCACTTCGCCGTGGCCACTGTTCGAGCAGGAGCCCAGCGCGAGCAGGCTCAGCGCGCTCAGGATCCAGCTAGTGCAGCGCATGTGAGTTGAAGTGAAGTATTTGCCCGTCGCGCTGCACTAGCAGCCTGTGAAGCAGGCGTGGGGTTCCGGGGCGAAAGCCCCGGTGAGACAGCTAGTGCACCGCATGCCGCGAAGCGGACAATCGCTTGCGATTGTTGATGGTACATCACATGCGGTGCACTAGCTAACTCCGGATGCTGCGGTCTCATGGCTACGGTATTTTCAAAGGCGCCTGGACGGTGTCAATCGACCCGCGGGTGGTGGGTTGGGCCGCCGGCTTGAAGATGAAGTAACCGGCGGTCACGGCGCCAGCTGCCAAAACCGTGCCACCAGCGAGCCACAACCACGTGGGCAAGGGGGCGCGCGGAGCGGGCTCGAGCGTTACATCGAAACCGCGGGTTTGAGCGTCGGCGACGACGAGCTGCTCCTGGTACGGCCGCGAACCGCTCGCCGTCACGCGCAGCGTGTGACGACCGCTCGCTAGCGCGCCTTCCCACGTGCCAAAGGCACGGACGACGCCATCGACCGCAATCCGGTCACCGGCGTGCGCGCGGACGATGACGCGGCCTTCGTGGACGACAGGGCGCAAAACCGCGGACACTCGGACGTCCGCCGAGCTGCTGACGGTCACCGTCTGCGCGTAGTCGCTATAGTCCTGCTTTTTGACCACGACTTGGTGGGCGCCCCAATCCACCCGGGCGTCCGCACCGAGCGGGACGCTGCCCATCAGCTCATCGTCTGCGTAGACGCGCGCCTCGGCGACATTCGCGGAGACGTCTAGCCGCGCCGTCAGGGGCTCCGCAGCGGCCAAAAAGGCGCGCGCGGTCAGCGCGGCTGCGGGTGTGATCAACGGTGAATTCGAGGCCAAGTAGCGCCGCACCAGCGTGATGGCCTTGGCGTAGTGACGCAGCGCTTTTTGGCAAACGGCGGCGTTCCACAACAAACGGGGGTCGTCGGAGGCTTTCGCCGCGCTCTGGAAGCGCGCCAGCGCTCCAGCGAAGTCGCCGTTATTGTACAGCAGGCGGCCGAGCTCGTATTCGCGCTTCGCGTCGCCCTCCAGCGCTTCGGCGATCGGACGGGGCCCGTCTGTGGGGCTTGAGGGGCGCGCTGGCGCTGGCCGTGCATCTTGCGGCGCACTCCCGCTGACTGCGGGGGCCTCGGGTGAACCGGGCGTCGTAGCGGCGGTCGGCGCCTGTGCGTACGCGGCGCGCACCAGACTCATGCTCAGCAGGAGCGCACCGATGCTACCCCGTGTGCACCCGTTGAGTCCGGGCCTGCCGCTCATTGCAGCTCGATTTGCAACGGATTGATATTGGAAGCTGCACTGCCAAGGGGCTGAGTGGCGACGCTGCCCTTGGCCCCTCGATGCGCCAGAGTCGTGTTCGCCCCTTTGGAGGTCGCGGGCGACGCTGATCCTGGTGTCCGAGGTGGCGCCGATAGAGTGTGCTGTTCGGTGGCTGCTGGCGCTGGTGCGGCTCGAGCAGGCGCAAGCGCGACCGTTCCCACTTCGGGGACTGCCAACGGGCTCAACACGGCACTCGACGGGAGCCCCAACGGGGCGGCGGCCCGTGCCGATCCCAGCGAAGCCGCCAGTGCGGACGGCGCCGTGGTCGAGGGACTCGCTTTTCCGACGTGCCGAGCCACCACTAGGCCAGCAACGAGCAGTGCTGACGCGATTCCGGCCACTAGCGTGCTGCGGCGCAATGCCGGTCGCGCCCGCTCTTCCAAGCTTGGGGTGGCAACGGGCTTCGAAGTCGTGGAAAGGAGTTCGCGCTGCGCTTGGGGCACCTGTCCGGGTGCCGTGGCCGCAGCGGTTTCACTCTCCGCAAGTGCGGAGGCGGAGCGTTCCGAACGCGCACCAGAGCTTGCTTCCCGTTGCCGAACTAGTTGGTCCGCTGCAACCAATGCGCGCAGGGGCTCCAGACTCAACTCGCCGAAGAGCTCGCGATGGGCGCACACGACAGCCTCGCGCATGGCCCCTGCCGATTCCCAACGCGCTGCTTTGTCGAACATGAGTGCTTTTGTCACGAGCTGGACAACCGAGAGCGGCGTCTCGGGAGCCACTTCAAGCAAAGAACGAGCCGGCGTGGTCGCTGCCCGGATCAACACTTCACGCTCGTTGTCACCCACGTGCACGAGCTGCCCAGACAGCAGCGCAAAAAGAGTCGCACCGACCGCCCACAGATCCGTGCGCGCTTCGATGTCATCGCCCCGTGCCGCGGCTTGTTCGGGTGCCATGAAGGCGGGCGTACCGAGCACTGCGCCGGCGCGGGTGGACTTGATATTGGTGGTCGCGTCCCGCAAGCGCGCAATGCCGAAGTCCAGCACTTTGACCTGGCCACTCGGCAACGCGAACAAGTTGGCTGGCTTGATGTCGCGGTGAATGACGGCTTTCTTGTGAGCCGCGTCGAGCACGTCCAGCAGTTGGTGAGCAACGCTCAGCACTGCTTGCAGCGGTAGCTTCCCGCCCGCCCGCGAGCTGAGTCCCTGTACGTCCGAGCCATCGAGCAGCTCCATGACGAGAAACGCCGCACCCGTCTCGTCGACGTCGTCATCCAAAACTGACACGACGCCCTCGTGTTGCACCGAATTCGCGACGTAGCCTTCGCGCAGAAAGCGTGTCCGAAGCTCACTCCGAATCGAGAGCTCGGCGTGCAGCATCTTGACGGCGAATTTCTTCTGATTGCGATGAGTGGCCGCGAACACCATCGCCATGCCCCCCACCCCGAGCACGGCGTCGAGCCGGTACTTGCCGTGCAAAACAGTGCCAATGCGCTGCTTTGCTAGGCTGAGGATGTCCTCGTCGTCCGACATCACCCCTCGCTTTCTACCCGGGCTTCTTCTGGGACGCCATGGGATTGGTTTCAGTGTCGGCGGCTGTTCGAATCTTTTCTTCCAACGATCGCGCAGGCGAGCCGCGGCTTGGCAGCCAAGCAGGGCTACTAAGTGGTACGGCGTCCGGGGTAAGTGCCTTTTGCTGCTCGGCTCTCTCTCGCGTGAACCCAGCCGCGTACAGCTCGTGGCGCGCCAGGTGATTGAGCCCCCCGAGCCCCCTCTGGCGACGTCGCACGTCCGGCTATTCGCTACGAGTTTCTCCTGGTGCGCCGGCAAGCCGCCTACTGAATGCGGCGAGTCCTGTTGCCGCTGCGCTGCCTCGCGCCGCGTCTAGGGGTTCCGTGCGCATCGCGCACCCAGGTCAGATGAGTGCGTTGACGGAGGGGCGTTGGAGCGAAGCGAAGAAAGAAGGCCAAGCTTGGTACTTTCGAACGAGGAGCTCCGGACGCCGCGGTTCGAAGCGGCAGTCAAGTTCGCGCAGTTGATACAGGGGGTCGGATAGGTGGAGGCGTACCAGTCTTGTACCCACTCGCTCACGTTCCCAGCAAGATCTGCCTGGCCGTATGCACCGTCGCCCAGCGGCGACTCCAGGCCCACCCTACTGAAGAAACCTGTGGGCGGGGCAACGCAGAAATCCTTATCGAACGAACCTCCGTAGTAATTGGCGTAACTACAACTGGGATTCGCGCTGCCCCATGGATATACCCGTTGCGACGTGCCACCCGCCGCCGCGTAGTTCCATTCAGCTTCCGTCGGCAGGCGACCTCCGTCCCAGATGCAGAATGCCTCGGCTTCGAACCAGCTCAGACAATTGATGGGGAAATTCTGAGAGATGGCGTTCGCGGCATCCGTCCACGTCGCGTAGTCGGAGCTGCAGTCTAGCGCGACCGCAAGACTCCCGGCTGACACCTCCAAGTTGTTGTTCCAAGCAGTATCCCACCCAGTGTCGCTCGGATTGTTCGGATTGGCTCCAGCGCCCTGGGGCGTCATCGTCTTGGAGTAGACCCCTACGAATTGCCTGAACCGGCCCACTGTGATTTCGTAGTTATCGAGCCGGAAATCGCTCACTTCCGCGGGATTCGCCTGGCTCGTGTAACCAGTCGTGACGCCGTCAAAGCTTCGGTAAAATGACGGCGTACTCACCCCGGTCACCAGGCTCGAAGCGCAACAACTCGCGTTGGCATTCGGGCCGCAGGTGGCCGCCAAACCGATGCACGACGGCTGAGGGCCGCAGATATTCGTCGTCGGATTGCACACGGGCATGGCGCCGCCACAATCAGCATTGGAGAGGCACTGCACACACTTCGAGGAAGCCCCCAAATCTTTGCACTTGGGTGAGCTGGAATTGCAAGCGGTACAGCTCGCGTCGCAGCTCGAGTCGGTCTTGCATACCGAGCACACTCCGGCGCCTCCGCAAAGTTTATTACTGCCGCAGCTTGTGTCAGTTGCCTGGTAGCTGCACGCGCCAGCGTTGCAGGTGCCTGTGGCCGCGAAGGTCTCCGCGGCGCTCGTGTCCTTGCAGATCGGACTCTTTTGCGTTTCGCAGGTCACCGCCGCGCACGGGTCCGCCTTGCAGGCTCCGTTGGAACAGCCGTTTTCGCAGTGGCTATCCGTCGGCGCATAGCTGCAACTACCCGCGTTGCACGTGCCGCTGCCAGCATATTGCGTTAGGTTGTTAGCGTCTTTGCACTTCGGGGCCGGCGGCGTAGCGCACGTAACGCCCATGCATGGATTGGTCGTGCAATTGTTCCCTTGGCAACTGCAGCTGACGCTGTGCGAGGCGTAATTACAAGTTCCACCAGTGCACGTACCCGTCGTGTCGTACCCTTTGAACGTCCCACTACCGACGCAGGCGTTCGCTGGCGGAGAAACGCAGTCGACTCCGATGCACGGGTCAGGGTTGCATGCACTCTTCGAGCAGCCGAACTCGCACGCAGTGTCCGTCGGCGCGTACGTGCAGCTCCCCCCGGCGCAGGCCCCGTTCGAGGCGTATTGCGTCAAGGTACTGGCATCTTTGCAAATAGCAGACGGAGGGAACGCACAGTTCACGCCCAGACAGGGATTCGTGGTGCAGGCGTGATTCTTACATGAACACGAGACATCTTGCGAACGGTAGCTACATTTGCCATCAGCACAGCTGCCGACGGGTGCGGCTCCTTTGGAGCCGGCACGTTCAGATTTCACGCGGCTTCAGCGTAGTTTCGGAGGGCTTCCTGGCTGTGGTGGAAGCGGTGGTACTCGTCCCAGTCGCCGCTGCACCGTAGCGCTCT
>JBDTJC010000147.1:0-12302 GCA_039936055.1 Polyangiaceae bacterium
CACCGCTCGCGCCGCCCAGCGCGGAGGTAGCGGCGCCGCGTAGTCCGGCGCTCATTCGGCAGCAGGGCAATCACCTCGTTGGCTCGGCTTCTGCGTATTTGCGCGAGCATGCGCACAACCCGGTCGAGTGGTATCCGTGGGGACCGGAAGCCTTGGCGCTGGCCAAAAAGCTGGACCGACCGATCTTTTTGTCGATCGGTTACGTCTCTTGTCACTGGTGCCACGTGATGGAACACGAGGTCTTCGAGCAAGACGACGTGGCGGCATTTTTGAACGCGCATTTCATCTCCATCAAAGTCGATCGTGAAGAGCGGCCTGATTTGGACGCCGTGTACATGGCCGCAGTGCAAGCCATGACCGGCAGCGGCGGCTGGCCGATGACCGTCTTGCTCACGCCCTCGCTCCAGCCGTTCTTCGGCGGTACGTACTTCCCGCACCAGGAATTCCTGGAGGTGGTGCAGGCGGGCGCGCAGCAGTTTACGTCGCAGCGCAGTGCCGTGGAAAACGAGGGCGCCGCGGTGTATCGGCGCATCGCCGCGAGCGAGCCTGCCGGCGCGCAGCCAGCGCTCACCGACCAAGAGCTGCACGCGCTGGCGCAGAGCGCGCTCGGTAATCTAGACCGGCAATGGGGCGGTTTTCGTGGACGCAGCAAGTTCCCCACTCCAACAAAATGGCGCTTTTTGCTGGATGCGTACCGCAAGTGGGGTGATCCGGAGTTGGCTCACGCGCTCCGCCAAACGCTCACGACGATGGCTGAAGGTGGCCTGCGCGATCAGGTAGCGGGCGGCTTCTTCCGCTACAGCACCGAGCCGACGTGGACCGTGCCGCACTTCGAGAAGATGCTGTACGACAATGCCCAACTGGCCTCGCTCTACCTAGAAGCGGCGGCCGCGCTCGATGAGCCGCACTATCGGATCATCGGCCTCGATACGCTCGACTTCATCCTCCGGGACTTTGGTACGCCGGAGCACGCGTTCGGCTCCAGCTTCGACGCGGATGCCGGCGGCAAGGAAGGCGCGAGCTACCTGTGGCACCCCGCACAACTTCGGAGCGTGCTCGGTGAGGCCGACGGCGCGCGCATCGCAACGCTGCTCGGCGTCACCGAGGCAGGCAACTTCGAAGGCGCCAGCATTCCGACGTTTCGCGCCAGCGAAAGCCTACGCGCCAGCACACAACCGCTCTGGGCTACCAGCCGAAGCAAGTTGCTCGAGGCGCGCAGTCAGCGCGTGCAACCGGCATTCGACCCCAAGCTGGTCAGCGCGTGGAACGGCCTCACGCTCAGCGCGCTGGCCGCTGGCTACCGCGCCTCCGGTGACGACAAGTACCGCGCAGCAGCCGAATCAGCGGCAAAATCCCTGTGGGCGCTGAACCACGCCGCCAACGGCGGCCTGCTGCGTGCCTCGGACCAGACGCGCCCCGGAAGCCCCGCCGTGCTGGACGACTACGGCATGCTCGCCAACGGTTTGATCGATCTGTTCCAAGCCACCGGCGTGGCGCTGTACCTCGAGCAGGCCACCACGCTCGTCACCGAAGCGCTGACGCGCTTCGCGAGCCCCAGCGGCGCGTGGTACCTCACGGCAGGCGCAGAGCAAGAGCCGCTTGGCAGGCGCGTCGAGACATATGACGGCGTCGAGCCTTCGGGCAATGCCGCGCTGATCGCGGCGTTGCAAAAGCTGTCCGCGTTGACCGGCCGCGACGACTTGGATCAAGCCGCCACGCGCGCGCTTGCGAGCTATGCGGGCGCCATGCGTAAGAACAACGTCGACATGGCGGGCTGGCTGGACGCTGCGTTACTCGCAAACGGGCCGTTCTACGAAGTCGTGATCGCTGGCGACAACGCGGCGCTCGCGGCAGCATGGCGTTCGCTATTGCCAGCGTGGGCCGTCGGCGTAGGAGTCAGTCGCGCTGGGCCCACGCCCAACCAAATTCGAGTGATGCCCACCGCCGCCGGCAAAACCGCACCCGGCGGCTCACTCGCTTACGTGTGCGTGCACGGCGCATGCAACGCGCCCACCGCGGACCCGGCCCAGCTGCGCCGACAATTGCTCGCGGGCTGGCTGCACTGATGGCGATGGTTTGCGGACACGACGGGTCTCGCTTGAGGAGCGACAGGGCGTAGCGACAGATGAGAGCGAAGTTCTGAGCTCCATTCAGGCTTCGGATGGTCCTGCGGTCCTCGTTGAAACTGACGTCCAAGCAATGATGGATCGTTGCTGCGGCGAGTTCGGCACCGGTGGTGACGCCGCGGGCGAGGCGGGCGGCTAGCAAGCGGCGCCTAGGGGCGGAGCTGTTGGCGCTGGGCGAGCGCTTCTTCGAAGTGCTGAGCCGCACGCCCGGCGAGACGATGGAGGTACTTTCGGCGGCGCGCCGCCGTCGAGTCCGGCTACCTCCGTCGCGTGCCGCAGATTGTGGCTTCGGTTGCGGCCCAGCACCAGCCTACGGCGGCGCAGCTCGTGAAGCTCGCCGAGGATCTGGAGATCGAGGGGCTACTACGGCTTCTTGAGGGGTAGCCCGAACGCAAATTCGGCAACGGAGCCGCGACTTGACGCGCGCCACGGCGGCTCGACAATAGGGCATGAAACGTTTCCATATCGCCCTTGCCGTGCGCGACCTTCAAGCATCCATCATCGACTACAGCCAGCGCCTCGGCCAGGAGCCAACCACAGTAGTCGAAGGCAAATACGCCATGTGGCGCACCGAGTTGCTCAACTTCTCCATCAACGAGATGACGGAGCGGGCGGGGCAATTGCGCCATGTCGGTTTCGAAGATGACGCCGCACAAGGGTTCTCCAGCACGCGTGACGTCAATGGCATTGAGTGGGAATCGTTTTCGCAGAAGGAGCAGGACGAGCGCATCATCACTACGTATGGCGCACCCAAAGCTCGTTGACCGCCGCGACCTCGATTGAACGGAGGACCGAGCTCCTCGCCGAGGCTGGCGGCCCGGACGTGCCTGGGTGCCGGGTGCGGCGAAGCGTGCAGCACGCCGAACACAAATTCGCCGGGCAGAGCGGGTTGTAGCCGCGGCGCCAGCGCTGCCAAAGCAGCGCCTACTCGGCTAAGCTGCGTTGAGTGCCCATGTCAGCTCGCAATCAGTTCGAACGAGAGATCCTCGAGCAGCCGGCCGCGCTCGAGCGGCTGCTCCGTGACGGTCGCGCTGCGGCAGAGGCCGCCGCTGTTGCGATCAAGCGCTTCGCGCCGGAGTGGGTGTTGATTGCGGCGCGCGGCAGCTCGGACAACGCAGCACGCTATGCGCAGTACCTGTTGGGCGCGCACAACCAGTTAGGGGTCGCGCTGGCGGTCCCTTCGCTGTTCACCCTGTACGGCGCGCCGCCCCGCCTCTCGCGCGCGCTGACGATCGGGATCAGTCAATCCGGGCAGTCCCCGGATATCGTGAGTGTCTTACAAGAAGCTCGTGCTCAGGGTGGCGCGACGCTTTGCCTGACCAACGAGCCCGATTCGCCCTTGTCGCACGCTGCGGATCATACGCTTCCGATTTTGGCAGGACGAGAACTAGCCGTGGCCGCGACGAAGACGTACACCGCTGAGCTCTTCGCAATAGCGATGTTGAGCGCCGCGCTGGCGGACGACCCTGCGCATTGGGCAGCGCTCGCGCTCATCCCCCATTCGATCAGCGAGGTCATTGAGAAGAACGCAGACCTCAGCGAGCAAGCCAAAAGCTTTCGAGCGGCGCGAAAGCTCGTAGTCCTCGGCCGTGGCTTCAACTACTCGACCGCCTTCGAGCTCGCGCTCAAGCTCAAGGAGACCTGTTATCTGCTCGCGGAGCCGTACTCGGTAGCGGATCTGCTGCACGGTCCGGTGGCGATGATCGATCAGAATTTTCCGGTCATCCTCGTAGCGCCCAGCGGTCGACCGCTGGCCGATATTCCGGCGTTGCTCGCGCTCTTAGAAGAGCGCGGCGCGCAAGTCTTGGCCATCTCGGACGCTCCGGAGGTGTTGAGCCGCGTCACGTCGCGAATCGAGCTGCCTGCAGGCGTGCCGGAATGGCTCTCCCCGCTGGTCGCGATCGTGCCGGGGCAACTGTTCGCAGGCGCGCTGGCGCTCGAGTCAGGTCGAGATCCGGATCGCCCGCGCGGCCTGTCGAAGGTCACGCGAACGCGGTAAGCGTGTCGCCCGCGCGGCGAGGGTGTGCCACAAATGTCTATTGCTTGTGGGTACGGCGCGGCGCAAGCATTTGCGAGTGGAACCGCGTCAATCCGTTGCAGTCCTGGTGGCGCATCCGGATGACGAGACACTCTGGGCGGGTGGCACGCTGCTAGCGTCACCGACTTGGTCCTGCTTCGTGTGTACCGCGTCGCGCGCAAGCGATGCGGATCGCGCGCCGCGCTTCTACGAGGCCTTGGCGCGCCTGCAAGCGGCAGGCAACATGGGCGATCTGGATGACGGGCCCGAGCAGCTGCCGCTGGCAGACGAGCTGCTCGAACAATCCCTGCTCGCGTGCCTGCCGAAGCGTCAGTTCGACCGCATCCTGACGCATTCGCCGCTCGGCGAATACACTCGGCACCGGAGACACGAAGAGGTCGCTCGTGCGGTGTTGCGGCTCTGGTTGCGTGGCAGTCTTGCCGCCTCCGAGCTGTGGCTATTTGCGTATGAAGACGATGCAGGCAAGCGCTTGCCGCGAGCGATCGCGAGCGCGGATGTTAGCTACGAGCTCTCCCCGGAAGTGTGGCAGCAAAAGTACAACCTGGTAACTAGTTGTTACGGCTTTGCAGCCCCGAGCTGGGAGGCGCGAGCCACGCCTCGGACAGAAGCGTTCTTTCGCGTCACGACCTCTGAACAAGCCGCAACCTGGCTAGAGCAAAAGCGGAACCAATGAAGATCCTAGTGCTATTCGATTACCCAGCGCCCCCGGGTGGGCTTGCCACACAGGGAGAGCTGCTGCTGCGCGGTCTACGTGACATCGGCGTCGATGCTCGGCCAGCGCATCTCGAGTCACCGTTGGAGAAGGAGTGGAATTATCGCTGGTTCAAGCCGGATGCCGTAGTGGGCATTGGCTATTGGGGCATGACGCCGCAGTTGGTCCTGCACGCTCAACAGCACCAAGTGCTAGCGATTCCATGGCTTGTCGCCAATGGCTACGTCGTGAACCATCGCGAGACACTGAGCCAATTGCCGCTCATGCTGGTGACCTCGCAGTGGGTGAAAAGCGTGTACGAACGGGACGGGATCCCGGGCGACAACATCGAAGTATTGCCCGTTGGCTGCGACACGGAGAGCTTCATCGGCTACCCGAAGAGTGACCCACGGGTAAGGGCCGTGCGCGAGGCGATCGGCGTGCCCGAAAGTCAGTTACTGGTGCTGACCGTCGGCGGAGACGCAGCTTCGAAGGGCGGGCGCGAGGTCATGCGCGCGCTGGCATCGCTCGGTGACGAAATCCCTGATTGGCGATACCTGTGCAAAGTCTGGCAACAACCGCGCACTGAAACGCAGAATGCGCTCGACTTGGAGCTCGCGGAGACTCTGGGCATCGCGGATAAGGTGCTGTTCCGTGGCGACCGCGTTTCCCGGGAATTCATGCCCTTCTTGATGTCGGCGTGTGATGTGTACGCGGCGCCGTCCAGGCTAGAAGGCTTCGGCATGGGGCAAGTCGAAGCGGGCGCATGCGGCAAGCCAGTGGTGGGCATCCGCGCCATGGCGATGCTCGAAACCCTCGTGCACGGGGAGACCGCGTTGCTTGCCGGTGTGGCCAAAGAAAACGTGGCTGAGAGCGTCGTGGTCGGGCCAGAAGCCGGCTTCGAGCCCGGGCACCGCATCGTATTTCAAACCCCGCGTGTGGTGGACTATCGCGCGAGCGTTCCGGAACTGGCCACGCATTTACGCACGTTGCTGAACGACCCAGACCTGCGCTGCAGCATGGGTGAAGCCGGACGCCGCCACGCGCTCGAGTACGATTACCGCAAGGTCGCGACGAGCTTCGTCGAGATCGTTCAACGAAAGCTCAACCTGAAATGACCGCACGCATGACGACCGAAGAACCACGGGCGACTACGTGAGCGAATCCGCGACCAGCACCGTGGAAGACGCGAAGCGCGCCGCCATTGCCGTCCTCGAACACAACGCTTTCGGGCCCTTCGCGGGGCTGCCGCGCACGGCGGGTTGGGGCTATCCGGAGCCATACACTCGCGATCTGATGATCGCCCTGCCCGGCTTTCTGCTGACAGGCAAGCCCGCGTTGCGCGAGCAGATGCGCAAGACACTGCAGGCCTTGGCCAACCATCAAACGGCGCACGGGCACATTCCATCCCTCGCTCATGATCCCGAGAACCTGGGCGCGAGTGATACCACGCCGCTCTTTCTCTTCGGTTTGGCGGTGTTCCGCCGCGCGCTGGGCGAGCCGGAGTTTTTGGAGTTGGCGGCGCAAAAGGCGATCACTTGGATGCGCTATCAATCTCCGGATGACCGAGTGATGGTGGCCCAACTGCCCACGACTGATTGGCGCGACGAGCATTGGGTCTACGGCTACGGGCTGTACGTCAACGCGTTGGTCCACGCCTACCTGCCGCTGTACGGCTTGCACGAAGACGCCGCGCGGCTCCGCGCTGCGATGAACCGCTTGGAAGGCAGCGAACACCGACCCTCCCACGATCCCGAGGGGCTCGCCGTGCCCAACAGCCCACATTATGCCGCGGGTTCGTTCAAGATCTATCACGACGACCGCTGCGACGTGCTCGGCAATTCCCTGGCGGTGCTGACTGGAATAGCGAGCTTGGAGCGCGCCGAACAACTGATTGACTACATCGAGACGAGCTGCGAACAGCTGCGCCTGCGCGCGGATTTAGTCGGTGATCTGCCGCCGTGCTTCTTCCCCTACATGCAACCGGGGGACCACGACTGGCGCCCGCGATACGCGATCTACAACCAACCCGGCGAGTACCACAACGGGGGGGTTTGGCCGTTCGTGTGCGGTTTCTACGTCGCGGCATGCGTGGCCGCGGGCCGCCATCAGCTCGCCCAGCAGAAGCTCGAAGCCCTAGCAAAGCTCGTCAAACCCTGGCACGAGAACCAGTGTGACTGGGGTTTCAACGAGCAAGTGCGCGCTCAAACCGGCGAGCCCATCGGTCGAGATTGGCAGACCTGGTCCGCAGCAATGTTCATCTACGCCTGCGAATGCGTAGCGACTCGCTCCACGCCTTACTTTGGGCAGGCGGCTCCAGTTCGCTCCAGTGCAACGGCCGGCGATCGTTCTTGACGGGCCGCGCTCGGCCCCGCGGAGCGTTTCCGGCTCGGAAAAAGCCTTAAAGATTTCGGCCCGAGGATTGCCCAGCAAGTGCCGGTCCCGTCAGCGCGCGCCACCGCGGTCGCTACCCCGATCCTCAGCGGACTCCGCAGTGGCTACGGGCTCGCCGCGTGACGCGCAGAGGAACAACGTAACGAGCACAGGTCGATGCGCACTTTGAAACCTTGGCAGGCTGGGGTGTCAGCGCGAATACAGCAAGTAGCGCGGGCAGAACGACACCGGCGTTGCATGTGGCTTTTGGTCTTAAGTTGATGTGTCGAAGGATTTGCTGACATCTGTCGAACTACGGCGAAACGACTACTGTCGAATAGGCCGTCACGGTGCACTGAGGCTCGACGCCTTGATCGGTGGGCGCCGGATACGTCGTGACCTGCACGGCAACTGAGTATGTTCCAGGCGTGGGATACGCGGTGGTCGGCGTTGCCAACGTCGAGTCGGTGAACACGCCGGCTCGCGTATAGGACCATGCATACGTCATCGGAGAGGCGTCGCTATTGAAGGACGCCGTCGCGTCGAGCTTTATCGGGTTGCCAACGGAACCGTAGTACGTCCGGGTGGCACCGCCTCCGGCGCTGGGAACTGGACAATGCGGCGGTGGCTTGACCGTCACGTTGCAGACGCTGATTGCTTGCGCCCCGCGAGCGTCGGTCACCTGCAGTGCCACCGCATAGATCGGCGCCGACAATAGAGCAAAACCACTCGTATCCTCCGTGTACTGCGGAAACCCATCGGGCTTCGTGACCGACGGACCCGCGGCCGGCAGACCGTTATTATCCAGGCTCTGGACAAAGGTGCGGCCATCGTAACTGTAATCCCATTGGTAGTCGACGATCGGTGTCGTGACGGCCAGTGGATAGCTACACGAGCCATCAAATAGAACACTCGCGTTGACGCCATAGGCCCCGATCGAGCAGTTGCAGATGCTCGCGACAGGAAGACTTGCCGATGATCCTTCTAGCGTCGACAGGTTTAGGGCGGTCGCCTCGCCAGCAGAGTCGTTGGCACAAGTGGTCTGCTCCGACGAGTCGAGCCAGGAGCCGTCGCTCTTTTGGGACTGGACGAGTGCAGGGTTAACGCCAAGAGTGCCCGCGGAATTGGCATAGAACCAATCGAAGGGCTCTGTCTCGTTTCCCCCGATATCGGCAGCGTAAAGTGTCGTGATCGCCGATGCGCGAAGCGCCAACTGAACGGCGTAATCAGTCATGCTGCTTCCACCGCCAATCAGCGAGCAGTCGGTACCGTAGTTCCAATGCGTTCCCAAGTACGACAACGCGGGGCCGCTCGTCGAATTGGAGGATTGTCCTACGAACTGCGACTCGAATAGTGCGGCCGCCGTCGACGTAACATCGCTGGGTTCTTGGCTAGATTCCACAGCCCAGCCGCCATCCACCGTGGACTTCGTCGTGGCCAGCCATTGAGCGATTCCCGTCCGGACGCTTGCAGGCAGAGACGCACCGAGCTTCTCGTAGTTAGAAAGCGCGAGTGTTGCGAAGAGCGTGCTGTGCGCGTCGAGGTACCAGCCGCCTTGGTCGGGGCCTTCGGGAAAACCCTGCTGATATATCACGTAGTTTGCGAGGCTTTGGGACAACGCTCCGACGGTGCTCCCGTACACGGTGGACCATCCGGCAGGCACCACGTCAGACGAGCGCAGGCCCAGCGCGATCGCCTGGCTGCATGTGCCCCACGCGTAGGCATCGTCGTCTTCGAAACTACCGTCCGGGATGGGGAACGAAACCATCGTGGGGCTCACCGGCGTCATCGATGCGAAGACGTAATTAAGCAAGTGGTTCACGTCGCCAGCATACGGGTCGATCAACGGATCCCCGGATGGCGACGCTCCACTTCGCTCGAATGCTTCCGCGTCCGCACAGGACTCCGCGATGCCAGCTCCGTAAGCGTACGGCAAGCCGTAACCCGGCGCGCCGGCCGAGAACGCACCGTGTTGCAGATGGGTGTGTAGATACCAGAGGGCTTCGTCTTCGGCGATCGCGATTCGAGGGTCCGGCTTCGCAGCAGGGTCGGCAATCTGTATCGGATAAGTTGCAGCCAAGGAGACATTGCTCGGACCCGCCACGACCAACGTGGCCAAGAACGGCTGACCTGTTAATCCGCGGTACGTGTGCGCAACGCCGAGGTTGCTCGGATCGGTGATCGAGAGCCATTCAGTCGACGTTCCGTCGCCGAACGTCCATCGATACTGCGTGGCGCCAGGGCCGGTGATCCCTTTCAGTGTCGTCGGAGTTCCGTTCATCACCAAATGCGGCACTGTCGGGTTCCCCG
Source organism: Polyangiaceae bacterium (assembly GCA_039936055.1). Taxonomy (GTDB): domain Bacteria; phylum Myxococcota_A; class Polyangia; order Polyangiales; family Polyangiaceae; genus PMG-095. The sequence continues at coordinate 9,539 of JBDTJC010000147.1, forward strand.
ATACCCACGGGACGGTGGCGACGGGCAAGCCCGTCGTGCTGGAGAACGTTGCAGAGCCAGATACACCGGTCGCGGGATCGGTGGCCGTCATCGTCGCCGTTCCTCCTGATAGGGCCGTCGCGATTCCCGTCGTCGCGGCGATCGCGGCCACCTGCGTGTTGCTCGACTCCCAAGTCACGCTGTTCGTGAGGTCTCGCTCCAGTCCATCCGTGAAGGTGCCGAGCGCGCCGAACGGACGTGAATCGCCTATCGTGGTCATCTGTGTGACCGGCGTGACTACGATCGCGGTTACGATGGCGGGAGTGACTACGATCGTCGCAGTCGCCGAGATGTTGGGGTTAGTATGGCCCCCGCTGATGCGCTCTTGCGCGGCGACCGTGTACGTGCCGGGGATGTTAAATCCGAAAACGACGGTTGGGCCGTCGCGATCACCCCAAACAGGCCATGCCACCGCGACAGTGTGGACCGAGAGATCGCTGTAGGTTCCCAGTGCCGTGAACGTCTGGACCTCACCAGCCGGCAGCGTAGCGGTTGCGGGAGAAATCGCGAGAGAGACGAGCACCGCCGCAGTGACGGAGAGTGGGACGGTCGACGATACACCTGTCGCCGGGACGGTTGCCGTGACCGTAGTCGTCCCGACAGCGAGCGATGTTACGAGGCCTTCGGTGCCCGGGTCGTTCGAGATCGCCGCGATCGTATCGTCACCGACCGACCAGATGATCTGTGAAGTCACGTCGCCATGGCCGCCGTCCGAAAAGGTGCCGGTCGCGGCGTACGACTGCGAAATGCCGACCGCGATCGATGCGTTGCCGGGGGCGAGCGAGATCGACACGAGAGCCGCCGGCGTTGCCGTTGCCGTCGCAGTCCCCGAGGTGCCGGTCGTGGGATCGGTAGCCGTGATCGTGGCCACGCCTGGCATCACTGCCGTGGCGACGCCCGCGAACCCATCCGAGTTGGAGATCGTCACCACGCCACTCGACGATGCCCACGCGACCAGAGTCGTCAAATCGCGCGTCGAGTGATCGGAGTAGATGCCGGTGGCCTGAAACGGCCGGCTCGTTCCACTCGGGAAGTTCGCGAGCGGCGGGCCGACGACGATCGCCGTCAACGTTACGGGAATCACTGTGATGGACGAGGTCGCCGACCTCGCTCCGATCTGCGCGCTCACCGTGGTGGCGCCGGCCGCGACGGCGGTCGCGAGCCCCGAGTCTTCAGCACCGTTGGAGATCGTCGCCACTGTCGGCTGTGCACTCGACCAGGTTGCCGCGTCGGTCACGTCGCCGGTCGTGCCGTCGGAATATTGACCTGTCGCGAGAAACGCCTGAGTCGTTCCGACTGGGAGCGTTGCGGCCGCTGGTCCGATAGCGATCGACTTGAGCTTTGCGTTGCCGACCAAGAGCACGGCTTTAGCCGAGGTGCCGCCCTCGGCGGCGCTGACGGCGACCGTTCCGACGCTCACTCCCGCGACGCGGCCTGATGCGTCGATCGTAGCGACAGCTGGATTGCTGGTCGTCCACACCACGTTGTTGGTTTGGGGGAAACGCGTGCCGTCGCTATACGTTCCGGTCGCGCGGAAGCGAGCGGGAACACCGATATTGATCCGACGACGGCCCGGCGTGACGATGAGCCCGTTCAACGTCGCGGTATCGACCGTTAGGGTCGTAGAGCCCGAAACGCCCGAAGCGACGTGCAGGGCAGTCACCGTCACTTGGCCCGACGCAAGCGCAGTGAGGAGGCCGGTGCTGTTGATCGAAGCCATGCGCGTGTCGCTCACCGACCATGTCACGTTCGCTCTCGACTCGCGTTTCACACGGTTCTTGAAGAGCGCAACGGCGTTGAACCGGAGCTGGACGCCGACCGGGATAGACGTTGTGCAAGGTTGAACGACGATCGACTGGGGGACCGCGCTTGCCACGCTTAGCGTGCTTGTTTCCGTCGACGTGGCTTCGTGCCGCGCCGACTGTCCCGAACAGCTCACGAGGCTGGCGAGGGCCAGCCAACAGATAGCGAACCTGAGAAAATCAACGCCCACAGACGTGGCACGCGAAGCATGCTTCGACTTCATGATGGCTCCCCTTGTTATGTCAGCAGGCGGACGGTCACTCGATGACGCGGACTGGCTTCGAGCATTCGTAGACGAAGACCGCCCGCGGATCCACGATCATTTCTTTGCCGCTTTCACGAGGGCTTTCTGATGACAGAAACGGACTGCCCGCATGCAGCGGATGTGACTGCGTCAGCGATGAAGCCGGTCACCTGATCAGCGACAATTCCTGAAAGCACCTCCCTGACGACTTAAACTCATCCTTTAGAACTCACTTAATGCACACAATACCTCGCGTGTTGCCGTCTCCCTCGCCAATGTACCAACCCGCCCTGTAACCGAGACCGTTGACGCACTTCCTATTCGCCGCGACGTTGCAGGGGAGCGCGGCGCTGGCACCATTCCCGTTAGTTATGCAAGTCACAGCCAAGTCGTGCCAATTTGAGGTGATCGGATCCGTGAGATTGAGCTCAGATCCCAATACAGATGTAAGAGCCGTGGATTGCAAAGCTGAAATTGCTGAAGCCAAGGTTCCGCCAGCCGCCGTTGCAGTTGCTGCGGTGATTGCCGTGGTCGCCATATCCGCGTTGACGGCGTGATTCGCCTCCACCGCGAACGGCACCGCGCCGACCTTCGTCCTGCCTAGCGAGGCCGCGGAGTTCGCCGCGGATCCCTCCAGAACTTCGACCCAGATCCCCGGGTTGGCGCCGACCTTGGTCG
>JBDTJC010000148.1:0-4891 GCA_039936055.1 Polyangiaceae bacterium
TTCGAGTTAGGTTTCCGGGATGGCGAATCCCGGACCCGGTTATGCACAGCACCCCGAGCACGCGGTCGACGTGACGCCCTTCAAAGGGCGTGTCGTGATCGAAGCCAATGGCGAAATCCTCGCCGACACCGAGCGCGCGCTGCGGCTCAAAGAGGCGGACTACCCTGCCGTGTTTTACGTGCCGCGCAGTGACGCGCGCATGGACCACTTGGTCCCTACGGACCACCACACGAGCTGCCCGTTCAAGGGTGAGGCCTCGTACTTCAGCATCCAGGGCGGCGCAGAGAACGCAGTCTGGAGCTATGAGCACCCGTATGACGAGGTGTTGTCGCTTCGCGAGTACTTGGCGTTTTATCCGAGCCGCGTCGGCTCAATCAAAGTCGAGCCGAGCTGAAGCGCCGTGAAAAAGCCCGCGCTTCGAAAGTCTGGCCAGAAGGTCGCTCTGGATCACGTGTCCCTGCCCGTAAAAAGGCTGGCGGCCGCGCGCAAATTCTATGAAGCCGCACTCGGCGCCATCGGCATGAGCATCAATATGGATGTCGGCAGCGCTTTCGGCATGGGCTCTCAGAAGGAGAAGATCTTCTGGATCTCGCGCCAGCGCGGCGCCACCGGCGGCGCCCACCACGCTTTTCGCGTCGGCACCCGCGCGGCTGTGAATGCGTTTCACCGCGCCGGGCTTGCAGCGGGCGGTACCGAGCACGGCCCACCCGGGCCGCGCCCAGATTACGGGCCTCACTACTATGCGGCCTTCGTCAAAGATCCGGAGGGCAATAACATCGAAGTCGTGTGTTATCGCAAAGCAGCGACGCCGCGCGGCGCGCGCTGAGCAGCACGCTCTCTTTTCGTTCGCGCCGCCGAAGGCTGTGACGCGCACGCCGTGTCCCGCGACCATCAACCCGATTCTCGAAACGTCAGGAGGCTCCCCATGCTGCAAAAATCCCCCATGTTTGCCTACATTCCCGCGAAGGATATGGCACGCGCGCGGCGCTTCTACGAAGAGAAGCTGGGCTTCGTAGCCGGCAGCGAACTCGCGGGCGGCGTGACGTACCAATTCCCCGGCGGCACCGCCTGTTTCTTGTACCCCACGCCGAACGCCGGAACATCCGCCGCTAGCCAAGCATTCTGGCAGGTGTTGGACATCGAGAGTGAGGTGGCCGAGCTCAAGGCCAAGGGCGTGACGTTCGAAAATTACGACATGCCCGGCGTGCCGATGCAAAACAGCATCGCCACCGCCGGCGGCACCAAAGCTGCGTGGTTCAAAGACACCGAAGGCAACATCATGGCCGTCATTCAAATGCTGTGAGCGCTCCGTGAGCGCCTCGGCGAAAAGTTTGTGCTGTGGTTTCGCAGTAGAGAGCGCGCGTTGCGCCGCCTACGCTAGCGTGACGATCAGGGCAACTGGCCGATCAGTGGCCCCATCGCCGAGCGACCTGACAGACTCGGTGTCATCGCTTGCTCGTGAACCGAACGAGCGGGTTTGGTCTGCTGAGGCCTGCCCAGTTGTCGCCGCAGCCGGTCAGGTCCCGCAGTCCTGGGGGCAGTTACACGAGTTTTCCACACCAAACTCACACGTCCCGTCGCCGCAAGCCATGCACACGGGCAGACCGCCTGCCGTGGACGAACAGAAGCCGCCCGCAGTCAGGCCACCGCAGTGAAGCGACAGCCCCATGCAGCCCCGCCACTTCTGCTCTGGGCATCCCTGCCTCGCGCCGACCGTGCCCGACCATCTGCCGCCTCCTGATCGGACAGCGTAGCAAGCGCCGCTGCCCTTGAGCCGCCCGCGACGTACGATCCGGCGGCACCGGTGCGATTGGGCTTGGTCGTATGACGCCAACATGCCTCGGCCGAGTATGCAAAAGGCAATACTCGGAGATCGCACCGAGCACTGATTGCTCACTTCGTGCCACCCCCGGTTGGCTCGTTGGAGTGTAGACAATTCAAAGCCGCCGGCCCTCGAACGGGGGGACGGGGGCGGGCACGCGCCACCGATGGGGCCGCGACGAAATGCGACGGTACGTCGGCGGACTCGACGCCTGCTTTCACGATCGTCCTTCTCGCCCGCATTCGCTCCCGCGCCACTGCGGTGGTGACGCGGGCGACGACCGCGCTGTGGGCCGCGTGGCGGCCGATCGACCGCGGCGACTGTCCGTGCCCGGGCGCTCTGCAATTCCAGCCATTGCCGAAGCGCTCGACCGCCTTTCCCTCTGACAACCTCACCATGCCTTTCATGCGTCGGGGCCCTTTCAAACTCCAACAATATCTCGGTATCCAGCCCGCGTTGCGCCCCCGCGGTTTGAACCTCCGAACGGTCTGGCGACATTGACGAAGCGGAAACAGCCATGTTCAGCGAACGTCGCGAGGTGACGCCGCGCTGAATTTGCCTCTGCGCAAGCTAAGCTCGGTGTGCGGAGGCTGATGCCGAAACGCGCGGCGAGCGCGGTGTGGCGAGCGGCCAGCAGCGCCTGGAGCTCCCTGCTGACTCCGAGCAGGGCGAAAGCGAGCTGCCCGGCAAGGCCGAAGCGCGACCGGTACTCGAGGCGCTCGCGGATCAGCGTTGCGCCTGACGCGCCCTTGAGTTCGAGCGCGTATTGGAAATGGCGAAGCGGTCCGAGCTCCTGAGAGCAGTAAGCCCAGAAATACGCGGCGGACACGCGCATTTCTGGTGACGCGAGGATTTTGATGACGCTAGTAAAGCGAGTGATTCGCGTCCCTCGTCATTCTTTGCGCTACCTTTTGCCGCTCTCGGTTGCGTTCGTCGCCGCCTCGGCGTTGGCTGCTTGTGCGGCTCGCCCAACGCGGCCGCTAGAGCCGCGGCCCACGAGAGTGCTGGCGGCACAGCCCGCTCCTCCTTCGCCCGAGGCGTGGCGGGATCGGAGCTTGTCGCCGGACGAGCGAGCAGAGCGCTTGCTGCGGGCCATGACTCGGGCCGAAAAGCTGACTTTGGTCACGGGTTACTTCGGCGTGCAGAAGGATTGGAACGAATACCGTTTCGAGCAAGCGAGGCCGCAATCGGCTGGTGTGGTGCTCGGCGTCGCGCGGCTCGGCTTCACTCCCCAGTGGCAATCCGACGCAGGCAGCGGTGTTGCTACACAAGGTGAAGCGCCCCCAGAGCTGGAACGCACTGTCCTACCGTCGGGCTTGCTGACGGCTGCCACTTGGAACCCAACGCTTGCTGAACGCGGTGGCGCGATGATCGGCAGCGAGGCGCGCTCCACTGGCTACAACGTGATGCTTGCTGGCGGCGTGAATCTGATGCGCGACCCGGGGAACGGTCGCACGTTCGAATACGGCGGAGAAGACCCGCTGCTCGCGGGCACCATGGTCGGCAGCGTGATCCGCGGCATTCAGTCGAACCACATCGTCAGCACGGTTAAGCATTTCGCGTTCAACGATCAGGAAACGGGTCGTCGTACGGTCAACGTCGTCATCGACGAAGCCGCTGCGCGCATGTCGGACCTGCTCGCATTCCAATTCGCGATCGAGCAGGGCGACCCGGGCTCGGTGATGTGCAGCTACAATCGAGTCAACGGCGCTTCCGCCTGTGCGAATGATTGGCTGCTCAATCGCGTGCTCAAGGAAGACTGGGGCTTCAAAGGCTACGTCATGAGTGACTGGGGCGCTCAGCAGGACACCGTGCTCAACGCGACGCACGGTCTCGACCAAGAAACGGGCCTCTCCAAGCGCGGCAAGTACGTGTGGCTGGACAAGCTGGGCGCGGCCATCGACGCGGGCGCCGTACCCGAAGCTCGGCTGGATGACATGGTGCGGCGCATCGCTCGCACCTTGATCGCAAAGGGCGCCATCGACGACCCGGTGCAACCCGGTCCGATCGACTTCGCGGCCCACGCCCGCGTAACGCAGGCCGATGCGGAAGAAGGCATCGTGCTGCTCGAGAACCACGGCGTCTTGCCGCTCCCGGCGAGCGCGAAGCGTATTCTCGTGCTGGGTGGTCACGCGGACGTGGGCGTGTTGACCGGTGGTGGCTCAGCACAAGTCTACGCCCGAGGCGGCAACGCCGCGCGCGGGCTGGGCCTGAAGAGCTGGCCAGGCCCGGAAGTCTATGCGCCGTCGTCGCCGCTGCTCGCGCTGCAGAAGGAGCTGCCACGGTCGAGCATCACCTGGGCCGACGGCGCGGATGTAGCGGCGGCCGCGCTGGCGGCCAAAAAAGCCGACGTCGTGATCGTGTTCGCCACGCAATGGACCGCGGAGGCACTGGACTTTTCGCTCACGCTGCCCGGTGATCAGGATCGCCTGATCGAAGCCGTCGCCCACGCCAACCCGCACACCGTGGTGGTGCTCGAAACGGGTGGGCCGGTGCTGATGCCCTGGCTCAGTCGCGTCGCCGCAGTGGTCGAGGCCTGGTACCCGGGCAGCGAGGGCGGCGGTGCCATCGCCCGGGTGCTGAGTGGCGCGGTGAATCCGTCCGGCGCTTCGCCGGTCAGCTTCCCGCGTTCGCTCGATCAGCTCCCTCGCCCGAGGATCGCGGGCGAGGGTTTGCCTGCCGGGCAAACGTTCGACGTGCACTACGACGAAGGCGCCGCCGTGGGCTACCGCTGGTATGAAAAACAAGGCAAAGAGCCGCTGTTTGCGTTCGGCCACGGCCTGAGCTTCACGACCTTTGGCGCAGAAGGGTTGGCCGCTGCGCTCGACGGCGCCGAGTTGCACGTGAGCTTTCGCGTGCGCAACACGGGGCTCAGAGCCGGCGCGCACGTCGTGCAAATTTTCGTCGCGCCGGTCGCGGGAGGTTGGGAGGCGCCCCGCCGTCTCGGAGCCTTCGCGAAGGTCGCTCTCGAAGCGGGCGCGAGCCAAGAGGTCTCAGTGCGCGTCGACCCGCGACTGCTGGCGATGTACGAGCCCGCGCGCCACGGCTTTCACGTCGCGGCTGGCAGCT
>JBDTJC010000149.1:0-8153 GCA_039936055.1 Polyangiaceae bacterium
CGATGAAGACGATGGACGCGAAGCCCTACGACCAATCGACGCGCGACGCTGCGGTCCAGCTGTTCATGAAGCTGATGGCCTTCTCCGCCGCTGCGGATTACAGCCGTGTCGCCGTATTGAAGATCGGGGATCGAATCGACGATCACGTGTACACGTACAACGGCCAATCGGCGAAGTTCCACGACGTCTCGCACCGGGTCGTGCCCAACGCGATCGACTTCCACCAGTCCATCGACCGCATGATGCTGAACTATTACAAGGGTCTGCTCGACGCTGTGTCGGCATACAGCACGCCGACGGGGCCGCTGCTCGACCAAGGCGTGACGATCTATTGCAATCAATGCGCGACCGGGGCTCACTCTTTCAGCAACATCCCCTGGATCCAAGCGGGCAGCGCCGGCGGCTACTTCAAGCAGGGACAACACATCATCGTCGGCAACGGCCAGCAACCGGGCGGTAGTCAGGACGGTAAGGCCGGGGATGGCTCGGTCTCCGGCATGAACAAGATGCTGAACACCGTGCTGACCGCAGCAGGCGTCACGAAGACGGGCGGCGCGCCCACCGACGACTTTGGCGATGCGTCGCTTCCCAAGGGCCTGTTCACCCAGCTCACGGCCTGAACGGCCGCCAGCGTTTCGCCCGCCACTACGAGTGTGTGACGCTGGCTCGTTCGCACGCGGCCGCCCCGACCCGGCGCAGGGAGAAATCCGCGCTTCGCGAAGCTGAGCGCCGGGCGGCCGCTACGCTTCCGACTACGGCCACGCCTGCTTAGCAGCACCACGTGGTCGTAGTAGATGTCGAATTGGCGTTGTGGGTGCCGGTCGCGAGGTTGGCAAACTGGAAGGTTTCGAGTTCAGCAGAAACGCTGACCCTGAGCCTCGATCCAATAGAGACCGTGTGATTTTTGCGGTCCTCGACCTCGGAATGCCGGCACTAACAAACGACAGCCCTGCGTGCTCGCCTGATTCGAGCGCGCGAGTATTCCTGCCGCCGGCGATGACCTAGCTGAGGCAGTTCCTGGGCCGTTACCACTTCAACAGCACACAGCGCCAATTTCACGCCCTCTCGCCGTATCGGAAAGCAAGATGAAGAAGCCCTGTGGTTGGCCTCGAGAGCTCAACGTTCTCTCTGCACTTCTGCTCCTCGCGTGTACCGGGGAGGTGGCGGGACAGGCGTCTCGATCGTCGGGCCCATCCACCGTCACAAGCGGCGGCACAACCGGCACAACGGGCACAACCGGCACGGCGGCGAGCTCGGGGCAAAGCGCTGGCGTCCTAGCGTCTGGCGGTTCCGGGAGCGTCTCGAACCCGCCACCGTTCGCACCAGCGCCCGGAATGCTGCGCCGCTTGACTCGAGCGCAGTTTCACAACGCCGTACTTGATGTGTTCGGCCAGGACATCGACGTGAGCAGCCTTGACGACGACAACTGGGATGGGGATTTTGCGACCATCGGCGCTGCGGCCGTCGCGACCTCGCAAACCGGGGTCGAGCAATACCAGGCGGACGTCGAGCAAGCCGTCAACGCGGTGTTTGATGATGCGACGAAAGGGCCCAAGTTCGTCGGCTGCACGCCGACCGGTAAGGCGGGGGATTCTTGCGTCCAAGGGTTCATTCAGACCCTGGGGCGGCGCGCTTGGCGCCGGCCACTCGACAGCACTGAGTTGGCCCGCCTCGTCAGCGTCGCCACGACCGCTGCAACCGCGCTCGGCAGCGCGATCGAGGGTGCACGCTGGGCGACGATCGCACTCTTCACGTCGCCGAACTTCCTCTATCGCCCGGAGCTGGGAGCGGCGGGCACTGCTGGCTCACTGCGTTTCACCGGCTATGAAATGGCGTCGAGGCTCGCGTTTCTCTTGTGGAACAGCCTACCCGACCAACAATTGCTGGATGACGCCGCCAGCGGAGTGCTCGCGACCCCAGACGGAATTCGCGCGAGCGTGACGCGCCTTTTGGCCGCACCGGCGGGGCGCGAGGCCGTGGGCGAGTTTGCGGCAGAATACATGAGGCTTGACCGAGTCGCGACGCAGGCGAAAGACCCGACGCTTTATGCCGCGTACACCCCGGGCCTCCAAGCGGGGATGGCTCGCGACATGCACGACGTGTGGGAGTCCGTCGTGCTCGACGACCAGGCGAGCGCGCTCGACCTATTCTCGACCAGAAAGGTCGTCGCGAACTCCGACCTGGCCAGCCTCTACGGGCTCGACCCGACAGGTCTGACCTCGACCACCTTCAAAGCCTTCACGCTGCCTGCAGACGGCCCACGCTTCGGAGTTCTTAGCAAGGCGGCCTTCCTCTCGCAGTGGGCGAATCAAAAAGAGGGGTCGCCCACGCTGCGCGGTAGGTTCATTCGTCAGTCGCTGATGTGTCAGGTCATCCCGCCACCTCCGGCAAATGTGAACGCGATGCTCCCCGACATCCCTCAGGGCCAGCCGATGACCAAGCGCCAACGGCTCGAACTGCACCGCGCCAGTCCCACCTGCAACACCTGTCACGGGTTGATGGATCCGTTGGGCCTGCCGCTCGAGAGCTTCGACGCGATTGGGCGCTCCCGCACGACTGACGACGGGCTGCCGGTCGATCCGAGCGGCGACGTTGACGGAACACCGGTCGCCAACGCGCAAGCGATGGGTGTGGCGATGAGCTCGAGTGACTCGATCGCCCAATGCATGGTGCACAAGTACTACTCTTATGCACTTGGCTACCCCGAGCGAGACGTCGACGGCAGTGTCCTGAACACGCTCATCGCTTCCTTTCACACATCGGGTTACAAACTTCGCGACTTAATCGTCGCCACGATCACCCAAGACGCTTTCGCCACCGTCGCGCCGCAACTCTAAGTTGGTAACGCAATGATGATCAAACCATTGAACCGTCGAACTGTGCTGCGGGGCCTGCTGGCGACTGGCGCGGCGGTCACCATTCCGCTCCCGCTTCTGGAAGTGATGTTGAACGAGAGCGGAACGGCACTCGCCCAAACGGCGACGCCAATTCAGCCGCTGTACGTCACCTGGTTCTTCGGAAACGGTGTGCTTCCTGGCCTCTGGAAGCCGGCCGCCACCGGAAGCGGCACGCAATGGCAACTCAGCTCACAGCTCCAGGCGCTAGCGCCCATGAAATCCTATCTGACGGTCGTCAGCGGCCTCAAAGGCATGCTGGTCGTGCCGGGCAACGAGCACCCAACAGGCTCCGCCGGGGCGACGACCGGGGCGCCGATCAATGGGAATGCCGTCACAGCAGCGTCGATCGACCAAATCGTCGCGGACGTCATCTCTACTGGAGCACCATTTCGATCGCTCGAAGTCGGCGTGACGCCCGCCACACCGAACGGGAATCCCGATTCCCTGCACACGGTCTCCCACCGCGGCGCAAACGCCCGCAATGACCCGGAGTTCGATCCCAAGAAGGTATTCAACCGCCTCTTCATGGGCACCACACCACAGCCGACCGGAAGCGCAGGAGCGGCCCAGGCAGCGAAGCTCGTGGGCGTTCGCAAGAGCGTCTTAGACTCGATTCTGCAAGACGGAGCGAGTCTTCAGCAGCGGCTCGGAGCTACCGACAAGATGCGCATCGAGCAGCACCTGGATGCGATCCGCGCGATTGAGATGCGCCTTGACTCGACGTCAACTCCTGCGCCCGCCGGCCTGGGTGCAGCGTGCACTAGCCCACAAGCGCCGACGGTCGGCCCGGACACGTTGAGCGAAGCGCCGGCGGCGGTAAACACCGTCATGGCCCAGCTGACCACGCTCGCGCTCGCTTGCGAGCAGACGCGTGTCGCGTCTTTCATGTTCTCGCTGCCCGCGGCACACGTTTACTATCGGAAAGTCGCAGCCAACATGAATGACGACTTTCACGATACGATCTGCCACACGGATCCCGGAACTTCGTCGACTCAAACGCGCGTGGACACGGGCGTGCAGTACGCCATGAAGTGCCTCAACGAATTTTTGACGGGGCTCCAAAGCACCCCGCACGGCGCGTCGACCTTGCTCGATGCCACGTTGGTCTACGTCACGTCCGACACCGCTTGGGGGAAGGTCCATGACCCGAACGAGTGGCCCGTGCTTCTCGCCGGCAAAGCCGGCGGGCGCTTGAAGGGCGACATGCACGCCAATTTCGCAGGCCAGAGCCTGACCAGAGCCCTGCTGACCGTCGCCCAGATCATGGGCTCGACCAAGACGCAGTTGGGCAGCGGGACGGGTGCTGCAACCGCAGCACTCCCCGGCATCCAGGTGTAGCGCTCCGCTTTACGGGGAATTTCCTACGACGACACGAAGCGGGTCCTGCAGGCTACTTCGCGCGATCACGGCGACGCCGCGGCTTCATCGCGGCGATTAGCGGCTGTGTGACCACGCCACATCGACCGCGCGCCCGTCCGGTCTGGATGAAGCTCCGGACTCCTAGGGCAGAGTGCTCGGCGTGAGCTGACCGAGCCCGTGGACGATGATCTGCCCGGCCTCCGCCGCCGGCACCGGACGCGAAAACAAAAAGCCCTGCGCGTGTTTGCAATTCAAGGCCTGCAGGGCGTTCGCTTGCGCCAACGTCTCCACACCCTCGGCGATGACCCCCATGCCGAGGTTCTGGGCCAGCGACACGATAGCCCGAACGATTTCGATCTGCGTAGTGCCCTCCCCCAATCGGGCCACGAAGGATCGGTCGACCTTGAGGGCGTCGATGGGTAGGTTTTGCAAGTACGACAACGATGAATAGCCCGTACCGAAGTCGTCGATGTGAATCGTCAACGCCATGTCGTGGAGCCTCTGAAGAACCTCGGCGCTGGTCGCGAGATTCTGCATCAGCGCGCTCTCGGTGATCTCTAGGCTCAACGAACGGGGGTCGAGCCCAGTTTCGTTCAAGATTGCCAGGACCTGCGCGGGGACATCCGCTTCCGATAGTTGGCGAGTGGAAACATTGACACTGATGTGGAGGGCTGGTGTTCGCGGATAGCTGTCTTGCCAGACACGCATTTGGCGACAACACTCCCTCATTACCCAGTTGCCGATTGCGCAAATCATGCCCGTTTCCTCGGCGATGGGAACGAAAGAGTCAGGCGTCAGGAGCCCGCGGGTGGGGTGTTGCCAGCGCACCAGCGCCTCAAAGCCGTGCAGTGTCTGCGTCGTCATGTCGACCACCGGCTGGTAGAAGACAACGAGCTCGTGGCGTTCTATGGCGCGCCGAAGGTCGGTCTCGAGCCTCAGCAGCGACATTGCCCGCTCGTGCATCGCGAAGTCGAAAACTTGGTGGCGTGACCGGCCGTCGGACTTTGCGCGGTACATGGCCGTGTCCGCGTCGCGCAGCATGTCCTCGGGCTGTTTGTAGTGCGAGCTGGAAAGCGCAATGCCAATACTGACCGTGGCGAACACCTCGACTTCTCCAAGATAAAAGGGCTCCGACAGCTCTTGGTTGATCTTGGCGGCGATGCGCGTGGCGTCCACCTCGTTTTGGACGTCCTCTATTAGCACCGTGAACTCGTCGCCGCCGAGGCGCGCCAGCGTATCGCTTGGGCGCAAACATTTTTCCAGGCGACGGGCGATCTGCTTCAGCAGCTCGTCGCCCGCTTGATGGCCGAAGCCATCGTTGACGCCTTTGAATCTGTCGACGTCGAGGTACAGCACCGCAAATAGGCGACCCGACTCCGAGCCGTGTTCCTTCCAAAAGAGGTGCTGCAGGCGGTTCATGAACAGCGCTCGGTTTGGCATCCGAGTCAGCACGTCGTAGAAGGCCTGGCGTTCCAGCTGTTCCTCGAACTTTTTGCGCTGCGTGATATCCCGCGACACCCCAAACGTGCCGATGATCCGGCCTTCGGTGTTGCGCAGTGGCATCTTTGTAGTCGACACCCACCGCACCGAACCGTCGGGTTTGGTTTCCCTCTCTTCCACGTTCACTAACGGCACACCCGTTCGCACGATCTCCTGTTCGTCATGGAAGGCTTGCGCGGCGTGTTCGGGACTGAAATAGTCGTAGTCGGATCGACCGACTGCCTCGCTCGGTGCACTCAGCCCGAACACCTGCGCTTCCGCTGCGTTGATACGGGTGAACCGGCTACTCCGGTCTTTGAAGTAGATTTGATCCGGAATCGTGTCCATCAACGTCTGGAGAAGAAAGATCTCTTCCTTCAGACGAGCGGTCTCGGAGGCATCGCTGCCGTCCTCGTTCGAGTTCTGTTCAGGGCCTGAGAGATGTAGCAATCGACCGATGTGAAATGTTGACATGGCGAAGGAGCGCGCACTCGTCACAACGGCCACTCCGCAACAAAGTTTGCACTCACTCGCAGGTGTTCCCTGTGGGTGCGTGTAGCGCCGGAGCGTACAACGCTGGCCGCGCGCGTGATGACGACGCCGACGAATACGTGCTCGTCGAACGCGGCGATCGCCGGATGTACGCCGCCAAGGAGTCGGGGCGTAACCGAGTGATGGCGGCGGCGTCTATCTCAAAACGGCCGCGCCTTGCGCGCACGCCTTGCGTCACTGACGCTGCAGCGCGCGCACAGAGACGGGGCGTCTTAGCGAATGCGCTCGCTCACGTGCCGCCAAACGCAGTGAATGTCCCATTCACTGCGTCCGTTTGCCCGAAGCCACACCGGAGGTAAAAGCGGACGGCGCCGGAACTCGCACAGCAGCCAAGCATTTTGCTTGCTGCTTGGCGCGCGAGCGGCCTCGGGGACTCGGCGCGCCGAGAGTACGGGCGCGGGGACGGCCCGCGCGCTCCGACTCAAAGGATTTCGGTGATCGTCTTGCTGGTTTTGTCCCAGCTGCCCCACGTAGTCACATTCATGCCCATCATCTGCTGCATTGTGAGGACGAGCTCGGTCACTTTGCGTCCGGGAAGGCGGATGTGGCGGTTGCCGGGCAGCTTGCCGCCGGCGTGGCCCATCAGAACGATGTGGTAGTTGGTCATGATGTGATCATGAGGCATCGCGAGCTCGCTCACGCCATAGATCAGCGTGTTGTCGAGGACGGTTCCGGCTCCCATGGGCGTCGCCTTCATCTGGGTGCACAGGTCCGCATACTGCTGCATGATGTACTTTTCCATCGCCCGGGGCTCCGCGGCATCGGTGCCGTGCGTGTAGGCGTGATGCCCCCCCGTGTACGGCAGGACCGGATTATACGTGCTGTCGCTGCGAGGACCGGACCAGAGGTGCGAGTAAACGCGTGTCAAATTGCAAGACAGCGCTGCCACGATCAGGCTGTTGATCGCCTGGCTTTTTGCCGTCATGTCCGCGAAAGTCAGGGCCGGCGTTGGTGGAGTCTTGCACGCGGTTGCCGTGCTGCCGGAGCCGCCAGAGCTGCCAGAGCTGGTGCCGCCGGAGCCGGTGCCGCCGGAGCCGACGGCACCGCTCACCGCCGGAAGACGCATCTCAAGCGCACGAATCCCGTCCATATGGGAATCGATACGCATGGAGTCTGCCGCGCCCAGCGTCATTTTCAAGCGGTTTGCGTCTTGCAGCACCGCGTCCAGCACGCTTCGGCGCGATCGGAACGAAATGTCCGAGGGTACGCCGCTAGAGCTGGTGGCGCCGCTCGAGCCGCCGGACCCGCCGCTGCCGCCCGTCGGCATTGTCGGTTGGTTGGCACTGAACAGGGTGTCGAAGATCAGCTTCGGGTCGCGCTTGGGCGCCAGGAAGTTATTGGGGCCGCGGTGCGCAAGGTTGCTGCCTACCGTGCCCATGTTGGTGTCGCCGGTGAACGGTATCATGCCCGTCTCGAACGACTTGAACGGCTCGTTCTTGTGCAGGGCGTCGGCGATCGTCTGGTCAATCGTGGGCTGGTATTGCGTTGCGGATGAGGTCTCGAACTGGTGCGACCCCAAGTTGGCGAGCTGACTCGTCGTGGTGCAAAGGTTGCCGTCTCCGCCGGCGAGCACATAGGCGACGCCCCAGCCGTGGCCTTTGAACTGGGCGTCCATCATATCCAGCCCCGTCACCAGGGTCATCGAGTCCTTGAGATCGGCGAAAGCTTGTAAATTTGTCGACAGGGCCCAGGCATTTCCACTGCCGGTTGCCGTCGGAGTCCAGACGTCGGTGTGGATGCCATTGCCCCAAAACCAGATTCCGAACGACGTGGGCAACGCATCACCGGCGGCGAACGCCGTGCCGCTGTTGTTGCACATGGCGTCGAGCACGGGCAGCCACATGGCCACGCCGATGCCGCCGAGCG
>JBDTJC010000150.1:0-47754 GCA_039936055.1 Polyangiaceae bacterium
AGCGCGAGGGGCGCTGAGAACGCCCGCAACACGGGCATCAGCGGCCGCGGAGGTGCGGGAGCACGCCGCGCTTGGTTACGGTGTCAGCGGCCCAGTTGGGCAAGGTTTCGGCGTGGTCGATGGTGAAATGCAGCCCGCGGCTTTCTTTGCGGCTGGCGGCGGACGAGATGATGAGCTCAGCGACGTCCTTCAGATTGCGCAGTTCCAGCAAATCCCGCGTCACCAAGTGCTTCCAGTAATACTCGCGGATTTCCTCTTCGAGTAGCGCGATGCGACGAGCGGCGCGGCGCAAGCGCGCGTCACTGCGCACGATGCCGACGTAGTTCCACATCAGGCGGCGGATCTCTTCCCAGTTCTGGGAGATGACGACGACCTCATCACTGGGGACGGCCGAGCCGATTTCCCATTCGGGCACGCTGGGACGCGGGAGAGAGCGCAGCTCTGCAGCTTGCTGGGAGAGCTTGTCTGCCGCGCGGCGCGCGAACACCAAGCCTTCGAGCAGCGAGTTGGAGGCGAGGCGGTTCGCGCCGTGCAAGCCAGTACACGCGGTTTCACCGAGCACCCACAACCCAGGGAGCGAGCTTCGGCCACGCAAATCCGACGTGACGCCGCCGCACATGTAGTGCGCCGCGGGCACCACGGGAATGGGCGTTGTGGTCATGTCGAAGCCGTACTCTTTGATTGCGGCGTAAATATTGGGGAAGCGTGAGCGCACGAAATCAGCCGGGCGGTGGGTGATGTCCAAGAGCACGTGCTCTGAGCCGGTGCGCTTCATTTCGTAGTCGATGGCCCGGGCCACGACGTCACGCGGGGCGAGATCTTTCATCTCGTGGTGGCGACCCATGAATGCATCGCCATCCGGCAGGCGCAGGACCGCGCCTTCACCGCGCAGGGCTTCACTCAGCAGGAAGCCCTTGGCTTTGGGCTCGTACAGGACGGTGGGATGGAATTGGTAAAATTCCATGTTCGCGATCTCTGCGCCGGCGCGATACGCCATGGCCACGCCGTCACCGGAGGCGACGTCTGGGTTCGACGTGTAGAGGTACACTTTGCCGGCGCCGCCCGTGGCGAGCACCGTGGCGCGCGCGAGCACGGTGACGACGGTGCCGCTCTTTTCATCGAGAATGTAGGCGCCGACGCATTGATCCGGCCCGCCGAACTTGCTCATGGTGATCAGATCGACCCCCATGTGCCATTCCAGAATGCGAATGTTGGGCGACTGACGCGCGGCCTCCAACAGCGCGCGTTGGATTTCGCGACCGGTGATGTCCCCAGCGTGCACAATGCGGCGCTCGGTGTGCGCGGCTTCCCGGCCGAGGTCGAACTCACCACTCTGGGAGCGCGAGAACTGCGCGCCCATGTCACTCAACCAGCGGATGCTTTCCGGCGCTTCACGCACGCAGATGTCCACCACGACGTCGTGGCACATGCCGGCACCGGCGAAACGCGTGTCTTCCGCGTGCTTCTCGAAGGAATCATCCGGCGAGAGCACGGCGGCCATGCCGCCTTGAGCCCAGTTGGTCGCCGAGTCTTCACTTTCACGCTTGGTGACGATGGTCACCTCACCGAACTCAGCCGCCCGCAGCGCGAAGGTCAGCCCGGCGATACCGCTGCCGAGCACCAAATAGTCCGTGGTGACTTGCATCTATTTCCGTACCCAGATGTCGTACAAAAGCGCCATGGCGGCAAGTGGTACGGCGCGCAATCTCGCACAAGTTGACGTGCCTCGCCCATCGCCTAACCTTCCCCGCAGGAGAACATCTTGAAAGTCCTGGTCGCATTGAAGCGCGTTGCCGATCCCGACAACGCCAATAAGGTAAAAATCAGCCCAGCGGGTGACGCGGTCGACACGACCGGACTCGAGTGGAAGACGAACCCCTTCGATGAATATGCCCTCGAAGCCGCGTTACGCCTGACCGAAAACGGCAAAGCGCCCAAAAAGCGCGAGGGTGAAGTGGTGGTCGTGACGATCGCGCCGAAGGAAGGCGAGACCATGTTGCGCGCCGCGTTGGCGACGGGCGCAGATCGCGCCATTCGCATCGAAGCCAACGACGTTGATTTGGACGGGCGCTTGGTGGCGCACGCGCTCAAAGCGATCGTCGAAGCCGAGAAGCCGGACCTGGTCTTGCTGGGTAAGCAAGCGGTGGATGGCGACAGCAATCAGGTTGGCCAGCGCTTGGCGGAGCTCTTGGATTGGCCGATGGCGACGTTCGCTGCGACCATCAAGGAAGAAGACGGCGCGCTGCTCGTGGGCCGTGAGGTCGACGGCGGCGTGAGCACGCTGCGCGTGAAGTTACCCGCGGTGGTCACGGTGGATTTGCGCATCGTCGCGCCGACCAGCGTGCTCTCCAAGCTCACGGCCGCGGAAGCCGGCTTCAAGCATGGGGATGGCGTGCGCTTCGCACCGCTGCCCGCGATCATGGCCGCGAAGAAGAAGCCGCTGGACGTGAAAGCGTTAGCGGACGTAGTCGGCGGCAATCAGCTGGCCACCAAATACGTCAAGTTCGAGCGCCCCGCGCAACGCGCCGGTGGCGCCAAAGTCAAAGATGTCGCCGAGCTGGTTGAGAAGCTCGCCTCTGTTTCGAAGGTGATTTGAGCATGTCTGACGCACTCGTGATTGCCGAGCTTTCCGAAGACGGCAAATTGAAGAAGTCCACGCTGCACGCGATCACTTTCGCGCAGCGCGCCTTGCCGGCATTGGGAGGCACGTTCTCTATCTTACTGCTCGGCGTCGCGACGCAGGCTGCCGCAGCTGAAGCTGCGGGCTATGGCGCGGCCAAAGTGCTGACCTGTGAGGACGCGGCGTTCGCTCACTACACGGCAGAAACGTTCGCGCCCACGGTGGCCGCCGTAGGCAAGGGCTTTGGGTTGGTCGTCGCCACGGCAACGACGTTCGGCAAAGACTTGCTGCCCCGCGTGGCGGCCAAGCTGGACGCGGCGTACGCCGGTGATTGCTCGGGCGTGGCGGTGGACGGCGGCAAGCTCGTGTACAAGCGGCCGATGTTCGCGGGTAACGTGTTCGGCTACTGCACGCTCTCGACACCGATTCAGGTGGCAACGGCGCGCCAGAGCGAGTTCGAAGCCGCGCCGGCAAGCGGCGCTGCTTCGCCGGTCGAGAGCGTGGCCAAGGTGGCTCCCTCGGCGGCTGCTGGTCGCGTTGAATTCGTGTCCTTGGAGGCCGTAAAGAGCGCGCGTCCGGAGCTTGGTGACGCGAGCGTGATCGTCAGCGGCGGTCGCGCCCTGAAAGACAAATTCATGGAGGTACTGGAGCCTTTGGCGGACGCTTTGGGCGCGGCCTTGGGTGCCAGCCGTGCCGCGGTGGACGCGGGCTACGCGCCCGGTGACTTCCAGGTCGGGCAAACCGGGAAGATCGTCGCGCCGAAGCTGTACTTCGCGGTCGGCATCTCGGGCGCCATCCAACACATTGCCGGCATGAAGGGCTCCAAGGTGATCGTCGCGATCAACAAAGACCCCGACGCGCCCATCTTCCAACTGGCGGATTACGGCCTCGTGGCCGATCTGTTCACGGCCGTTCCGGCTCTCGTTGCGGAGCTGAAGAAGCGCGCGTAGCGGCTCGGGCCCAGGCGGTCGGGAGGGGTGCCTCGGCAGCGCAGATCGAGGTTCGAATTCGAACTAGATCCCGACTTGCGACACGCTCCGCGGCGGTCGGCGTTGCAAGTCCTCGAACCGCCAGATTGCCGAACGAAAATCGCACTCCGCGCGCTTTCTCATCCTTGACAGATCAAGCCCCGCGGACCATTGTCCGCCGCCTCCAATTCGGGGCGTAGCGCAGTTTGGTAGCGCGCTCGGTTCGGGTCCGAGAGGTCGGCAGTTCGAATCTGCCCGCCCCGACTAAAGAGACAGAAAAAAGTAGCCCCCGGCGCCCGAACGCCGGGGGTTTTTTCTTTGGCCCGTCGGTCGTTTCCACGACCGTTGCCAAGGCTTCAACGAGATGACGCGAGACGCGCGGAGGCGTTCTTGAAAGTCTCCATCGCGGCCACCAAATCCGGACGCTCGGCGTGCAGGTAGCGCTGGGTGGTGCGGAGGTCCTCGTGCCCAGCCAGCACGCGCACGGTTTCCACACCCACGTTGCCGCGCACGAGCTCGGTGCAGAACCCGTGGCGGAGCGCGTGAACGCCGAAGCGCTGGTCGAGCCCCGCCTTGATTTGCACCGCGTTGAAGGCCAGCCAGACGCCCTGCCGAGTCGGCGTGCGGCCGTTTCGGTTGGTAACCAGGAAGTCCTCGGGCGCGAGCCCTTGGGCGGCCTTTTCCAGCTGCTCGCGTGCCAGCTCGGCGATGGGAATGACGCGCTCGTCGTTATCCTTTGGCCGGTCTTGGAGGACGTTCTCGGAAAACGCCCGCCGTACGAAAACCAGGCCGCGCTCGAAATCAACGTCCCGCGCTTGAAGCGCCCGAAGCTCACCCGAGCGGAGCCCTTGATAGAAGGCGAGCACGATGGCCGTGCGCACCCAGTTACGGCCGTGAACGACCATTTGCTCGACGTCTTCACGAGCGGGCGACCTCGGCAATTTCTTGCCGGGGCCTTTCGCCGCGGGCACGTCCGGGAACTTCGGCAGCACGCGCATGTCCACCGCCGCGCGCAGGACGCTGCGGAGCAGATTCACGTGGCCCCGCGTCTTGATGCCGCGGTTCAGTACCTTGGCTTCGTAACGACGGACCAACGGGAAATCGATTTGGTCCAGCGCGCACTTGCCGAAGAAGGCGAGCAACCCCTGACGCATCAGCGCCTCGTAGCGTTGCTGCGTCGCGGGGCGGAGCTGCGGGAAATACACCTCGCGATACGTCTCGTCGTAGAACGCGCCGAACGTCACCATGCCCTTGGTGGCCGTGCCGTACGGGGAGCCCGTGCTGACCGCCAACTCATGAAGCTCTTGCGCCTCCTTCGTGGCTGCCACTCGATCTCCTTGCAACGACGCATCCCGACGGTACCGGCGCTTGGTGCCCGTAATGTCGGAGAATAGAAAATCAATGACCAGAATGCGGCGTTTACCGCGTACTTCTTCTCGAACCAGATCTTCACCCATGGGAACTCCCGGGCGACTGATCTCACGTGACGAGAGCGAGTTTATCACGGCGCCGTCTGGCGCGGCGGACTCGAGATCAACAATTTTGTTATGCGAATCTTTATCAGGGCGGTCCGCTAGTCGTCATCGGCGTCCGGGTGCGGCGCGCCTTCGCGTGCGCAGAAGCGCCATTCCCGGCCACCGCAGAAGCGGAAGGCTGAGATGGTTGGGGTGATAGTGATGGTGCGTGGCGCTCCCAGGCAACGACGTTCCGCGCGGCGCAAGCGAGCCTGGAGCGAGACAGCCGATACGCCTAAAAACGCTGCAACTTCCAATAGATTGTAGGTTCGACCGGGCTGCAGTTCGGCTGACGGTGTCGCAGTGCTGTGGAGCATGGTGTCGCGATCTTCCGCCTTCGCGCCGAAAAATGGGTGCGACAGCCGTCGCCAGTTTTGGCCGCGCGTGTCGCCTCCTTCCCGTCGCTAAAGGGGGAAAACTTTACGAGAACCGCGCACTGCGCTCACCTTTCAAGCGAGGCCCAATGACGTACACGTCCATCCCTCTTTCCAACGCTGAAGCCGAGCGTTCACTCGCGTTCGAAGAACGAATACAAAACGAGCAGCTGAAGCTGACCAAGGCTTTTCTGATCGACGAGGAGATCCGCGGCGTGAGCGACCTCGCCATTTCACCCGATGATGCCGCGTTGCCCTTGCAGGAGTTGATTCAGAAACACGCTTTCACGGGCCTTCGGATTGCCCGATTGTACAGACCTGAACACTTCGACGTGCCTAGCAACCTGGCGTCAGATTTTCTCGAGGCCTTGCTCCGCCCGTTGGCCGTGGAGCTGGCTCGACTCGGATTCCAAAATCTTCCCGCCCGGCGCGATGACTGCGAAGACGACGCGCGAATGCGTGACCTCATAAAGGAGGCGAACGAGCCTGGTCTCGGCGTCTTCGATCGGCGTGTTGGCGGCAGCCCCAATTGGACCGACGCGGATTGCTTGGCCGGCGATGAAGTTCGACTGGATGCGCAACAACACGCGCAGGGGGCGCTCGGCGCAGCAATCGTCCTCTTGCACGCGCATGGCCCCACCAACAAGAAGTGGCGTGACCGACTCACACAGCTCGAGAAGATAGGGGCAAGACTAGTTCAAGAAGCGTTCCTCCCACCGGAACGCGACGCCGCCGACTTGTTTGAGCGAGCACAAGCAACCGTCCGTGGCGCGTTCAAGCTGCTCGGCAAAAAGGCGAACCAGGACCTGGTCAACGCATACGTAGGCAAGCTGACGGCGCTGGCGGGTCTATCGTTGCCGCGAAAGAGTGACGCTTCACACAGCGGGCGCGTGCGCAAAGCCATTGAACGCGGATCTCGTAAGCAAAAACCATAACGATGCTGAAGCGCCGCGGTTATCGATAATAATTATTACCAATAGGAGTAGCCTCGCGGCTTGCGACAAGCGCGGCGGAATCTCGCGCGCGTTGTCGCACTGGCGATTGGGTCTGATCGTGTACTTTGTTCTTCAGGAAGAACAGAACCATGACCGACCTCAAAGAATATTTTCTAGACAATGCTCGCCTCTCCCGCCGCGCGTTCACGGAGTTCTTGTCCCTGGACCGTGCGGCCCTCGATGAGATCGCCGAGGACCTCGATCTCGGCGACCGCCTGACGTTTGAGGAGGCGCAGGAACTCATGCTCGCCCTCGACGAGGTTGCAAACGACGACGACGACGACGACGACGATGACGATGACGACGATGACGACGACGACGACGACGACGACGACGACGACGACACCGAAGACCTCGAGAAAAACCCGAGCGAAGAGGAGTAAGCGGCGTGAGAAACGCTCCGAAGCGGGACCGTCCACCCACGCAAAACGCCGACAACGCTGAATGGTACGAGGCCTGCTACGAGCAGATAGTCGCGAACAAAGCGGTCCAAACCCGGGCACTCACCTATGCGCAAGCCATGCGCGGCAGGGATGATCCGGAAATCGTGATACCCGACGTGCAAGGCTCACGCGCCTACCTCAGAGCGTGCGTTCTCAACATGTCCGTGGCCGAGCTGAGCGAGAAGAAAACCGACGAGTTCGCCGCGCTCTGGGCCCGCGGCGCGCTCGGGGCGGCGAAGTATCGTTCCGGCCGTACGCTTTCTAAGCTCAAGCGGCGAAAGCCTCGCGATCGACCCGACAGCGACGACTAGCTCTCGTAAGAGGTGTTCATTCAGTAGCGGCTGCGCTCAAGCCGCTCGGCACCGCCCGCGGCGATATCTTCGAAGAGCGTGTCAAACTCGACGAACAGATCCCATCGCTCCTTGCCCAGACTCTTAGCGACCACATCGAGCGTGCGCTCTTCGAGCTCGGCGTTGCGAACGCCCTTCCAGAGCTTGTCCGCGAGCGCCACCACCAGCTCCTCCGTGGACACCTCCATCTGGCGCCAGCGCGCATGTGACATGCAAATCCGGGCCAATTCTGCGGTCACACCACGGGCTAGCAACAAGCGCTCTCCCTCTGGTTCGTGCTCGCCACCTGGCCCGTTCAGCTCGCCTTGATGAACCACCTTGCCGGTGTCGTGCAGCACCACGCCAATCCACACCAGATCGGCGCGAAGAGGCGCCCCTACCTGCTCAAACTGCGCCACGAGGAGCTCGGCTGCTTCTCCGACCAGTTCGACATGTCGGAGAAGGCGCGGCGGCGCGCCTAGATCGCTGAGCAACGAGCGCGCAGCCGAGACGGTTGGAGGGTTTAGCGACATTGGAAGACACGGGGCAGCACGGCTCAACGCGAGCTGTTGAGCCGCACGCTCACCTTACCGGCGCCATTCGAGTACGCATTGGCCGTCGTTTCGTTCCGATAAAAGTACTACGCACTCGAGCGGCCCTACGGCCCCGCGGAAGAACACAAAGCCCTTTGCTTCATGGCGCCGGGGAGTGCGCCGTGATCTGGCGATCGTCCCATAGTCATTTTGTCGGAGCCGCGCAGCTCGACTCCGGAACGCAGCGCGTCGGCCTAACTGATCCGGCGCAGAACTCTAATTCTCGGACCAGAGATTCTCACTCGTTGTCTGCGGGACGAGCAGTTCGGGATGGGTGCGCGGTCTTGACCGCGAGGCAGCCTCCAGCGGATAGTCCAGGGTTCTGCCCTTGATGGAGTTCATGTCTTTGCACATCGGCCAAAACGCGGCGAGTACGCGGCTGGTGGGGTGCGCCTGATGTTGCGCGGCACCTACGTGTCCATGACCTCCGGTGCGTTCGTGTACCGGCGTCGTGATGAGAGTGTCCCCTCCTCCCCTGCGCGACTGGTCGAGCAGGGGCGTGGAGAAATCCATAGCGCATCAGTCGAGCAGCTCGCCCTTTCGTCCCCAGAATGGTTCTTGGCCGACGCGCAGCGCAGGCTGGGCAAAACCAACCTGCTAAAGGCCTACATCTGGACAGCTGGCATTCTCACCATTTGCGCGCTCATCGGGTCCCTGGCCCTTGGTGTCGTAGCTGCCGCCCTACTTGGCGCGGGCGCGTTTTTCATTGGACGCTGGGATCGCGAGCGCCGGACTTCGCGGATCCACTACACGTTGGAAGACCCCGAAATTGCCGAACGCTTGGCAATGGCAACGGGGGCAGCTGAGTGGCTCGGTCAGTGCGTCGGTCTCTGGCACATCTTTCACTCACTGCAGACTTCTGACTGGAAGAAGAACGCAGGCGCGGGAACCCTGATTCGTCGAACTCGAACGCGATGCTCACCGGGCGCGCTACCTTTGTTTGAGCTGAACGTAAGCACATGGTGTGTGCCCGTCGGACCGCAGCAAGTCTTGTTCTTGCCCGACAGAATCTTGGTCTGGGACGGCAAAAACCTCGCGGCCCTACTCTACGAGCAACTCTCGATACGGTCGACGACCACTCGTTTCATCGAGGACGGAGGTCCGCTCCCAAGCGACGGCAAGCAGGTCGGCTCCACTTGGCGATTCGTTCGGAAGGACGGCGGCCCGGATCGACGCTTCTCGAACAACGCGCAGCTCGCCGTCATGGAGTACGGCGAGCTCGAGTTGCAATCGGCAGGCGGGCTTCGTCTCGTACTACAAACCTCGAACATTCGCGCCGCCGACGGCGCCGCTTGCGCGCTCCAAGCCCTCGGTGACCGAGCGCGGTCACCGCACTCGTCATCGCACGGGACCGTGAGCCGTCACCTACGAGCTGACTAAGACACACCCCGGAGGCACTCAGCGTGATTCAATTGATACTGGTAGCAGTCGTCGCGATTGCGGCGGTCGTCGCAGCGTTGGTGTTGGCACGCAAGGCCGCCCGCATCGAGCGCCAGCGTGCTGAAGCAGAATCTCAACGGAATGCCTGGGCAGGACGTGCCACCGACCTAGAGAGGGAGAACGAATCTCTCAGGCGTTACCGCCCATTGGTGGATGTAGAGCAAGAGGTATCGACACTCCGCGCCGTCGCGCAAGCGCAACTCGAGCACGCGCGACAGGAAGCGGCCCGTACCGTTTACGACGCACAACAGCAGGCTGCACGCATTGTCTACGACGCGCAGCAGCAAGCGCTGCAGACCAGCTCGACGTCGCAAGCAGAGGTCACGCAAGCCCGTCAGCAGGCTTCACACATCGTGGCCGACGCGCGAACCCAAGCCCAGCAGACCGCGG
Organism: Polyangiaceae bacterium; assembly: GCA_039936055.1. Taxonomy (GTDB): domain Bacteria; phylum Myxococcota_A; class Polyangia; order Polyangiales; family Polyangiaceae; genus PMG-095. The sequence continues at coordinate 9,667 of JBDTJC010000150.1, forward strand.
GCGAGGCTCTCAAAGCGTTGGAGAACGTGGAAACGCTGCGCCGCGAGGCCAAGGCACTCGAAAACGTGGTGAATGGATACGGTGACCGCTACATCGTCCCAACGCACAGCGTGCTTGACGACCTCGCGGAGGGCTTCGGCTTCACGGAAGCTGGCGCCAGCTTGAAGGGAGCCCGCGACCTCACGCGACGGATGGTGAAAGACGGGAAAGCCGGCACGTGCGAGTACGTCGAAAACAACCGCCGGGAGACAGCAATCGCCTTCGTCGTTGATGCCTTCAATGGCAAAGTCGACTCAATCCTCTCGCGCACGAAAGCCGACAATGTCGGGAAACTACAGCAGGAGATCGGCGACGCCTTCACGCTTGTCAACATGCTTGGAAAGGCGTTCCGCGACGCTCGAGTCACGAACGAGTACCTACAGGCCCGCCTGGCGGAATTGCGGTGGGGCGCGGCTGCCACAGAGCTCAAGAACCAGGAGCGCGACGAGCAGCGGCACATCAAGGAGCAACTCCGAGAGGAAGAAAAGGCACGGCGAGAATACGAACGTGCGATCCGCGATGCCGACAAAGAGGAAGATGCCCTTCGAAAAGCGATGGCGAAGGTGCAACGCGAAGTCGAGCAAGCTTCCGATGCCCAACGCGCCATGTACGAAGCGCAACTCGCCGAGCTCGCTCAAAAACTGCAGGTTGCCGAAGAGAAAAACCAACGCGCGCTATCAATGGCCCAACAGACCAAGCGTGGCCACGTCTACATCATCTCGAACGTCGGCTCGTTCGGCGAAGACGTGTTCAAAATCGGCCTCACAAGGCGTCTCGAGCCACTCGACCGCGTCAGGGAGCTAGGCGACGCCAGTGTACCGTTCGAGTTCGACGTACACGCCATGATCCAGAGCGATGACGCGCCCGCCCTTGAGCACACGCTCCACCGTCACTTCATAGCGTCCCAGATGAACAAGGTAAATCCGCGCAAGGAATTCTTCCGTGTAAACGTCAGCGCAGTCCGCGAAGAGATCGAGAAGCTTGGAATCCAGGCCTCTTGGACGATGAAAGCCGCGGCGGCGCACTATCGCGAGTCGCTCGCGATTGACAAGGCGATCCGAGAGAATCCGGCGAGCTATCAGGCGTGGCTCAACAAGCAGCTCGTGTTGGACGCGACGACGCCGCTCGAGAACGAGATCGCGGAGGCGTCGTGACCGGCAAGACAACCTTGTTCTTGGCAAGTTCAGGCATCGCTTCGACGATGGGCGCTTCGAGAGCGACAACGGCCGCGCCGAACGGCACGGTGCAGCTTTTTACTGGGGTCGACCAGAGCCGTCTCCCCCGATGTACCCTCGAAGGTTAGAATGAACTCGAATCGCGACAAACTCGGGAGCTCGCCATGAAGGCTTTGGGGGGATTGCTGTTCCGCGGGGCCACGCTCACGGAGTACGACGACCTGGCGTTGGGAGTTGGCACGGTTGGTCGTCCTGTCTGGAACCGAACTGCGTTGCTCGCCGATCTTGAGCTCCGGCTTGGCATCCCGCCTGCCGCTTCGGCTTATGGCGTCCGACTGCAGCAGTGGTCTCGACGCTTGGCCGACAGCTCCAAGGCAGCCCCACGCTTCTTCTCGAGATCCTATGAGTTGGATCAGATTGGGACTGCCACTACGCTTCTCGGCTGGCGCGACCAACTCATTGATGCGGGATGGAACGGTGAAGCTGTCGCTGGCGGGGGCGCGCGCCTGGAAGCCTTCGTCGAGCTCGAGCAGGCATTGTCGCTATCATTCGGTCCAGCCGATCGATTGCGGCGGGTCGAAGCGGCGCTATCGAGCACAGCACTGAGCCCCTGGGACGAGCTCACGCTTGCCGAGGATTTGCCGGCTTGGCCCGAGCGCTGGCGGCGTGTCTTCGCTTTGCTTGGTGCCCGCGGAACTAGAGTGGAGACGGGAGCACCCCGACTCATGGCAAGTGCACCGATAGATTCAGATCTCGGTCAACTTCAAGCCTCAATTCGTGGTGAGCCAACACGGGTTGGGTTTCGCGGCGACGGTTCGGTCGTACTGTTGACGGGGGAGACTTCGTGGGAGCTGGCTCACGCAGTGGCAGCCGTGCTTCGGGAGGACCGCGGGGGTAGCGCCGTGGTTGTTCGTGGTGGTGATGCGCGGGCGCTCGACACGGCATTCGCCGTCCAAGGACTCGCTGGCCAGGGCCTCGACTCGGAGAGCGCCTGGCGCCCGGCGTGTCAGCTTCTGCCTCTTGCGATCGAACTCGCCTACGCGCCTCGAGATCCGTACCGCATGCTTGAGCTCGTCACTCTCCCACTGGGACCATTTGAGGGTTGGGTCGGCCTTCAGCTGGCGCGCGCCATTTCGAAATCGCCTGGGATTGGCGGTCGCGCCTGGTTAGATGCAAAACGTGCGATCGCCGGAGATCCGCACACCGCCTCGTCATCGACCAAGGGTGACACTTCAGTTGCCGATCAAGAGACGGAGCGGCGACGGGCTGGGCGACTCGAGCAGATTGCTGAATGGCTAGAGGAGCCGGGCGCCGACGCCGACGAGGGAGCCCCTCGAGCGCGCCTGCTCGAGGTTTCATCGCGTGTAGCGAGCTACCTCCAAAAGCGTTTGGCCAGAGTCGCGATCGAGAGAGAGGCTGGAAAGGCGCTGGGAGCGCACGACCAAGCGATCCTTGGTGCCGCGTTCGCCCAAGCTCAAGCATTTCACGAGGCCTTGACTCATGACGCACGGGAGCAGCTCGACCTTGTGGCCGTCCGGCAGCTCATCGAAGAGGTATCGATTGGGTCCGTTTCCCTCCCATTCGGAACGGAGGACGCTGGGCGCGTCGATGTGGTAGACGGCCCAGCGGGTCTGCGCTGCAGCCGCGACGTCGTGGTGTGGTGGCACTGCGTGAACGGCACCCAGGAGGCGCCACCCGTTGATCCTTGGCGCCGTGCCGAGCGAGAAGCCCTCCAGGCTATCGGTGTGCGCCTGCCCGACCGTACAGCTGCCTTGTCCGCCGAGGTCGACAGCTGGCGCCGGGTGGTGCTGACCGCCAACCGGCAGTTGGTGCTCGTCGTTCCCTCGACTTGTCAGGGAGCTCACCTCGATCCGCACCCCATTTGGGATGAGCTGGTAGCTCGCATGGGAGCTGAGGCAGCCGATGTCCCGAAGGTCACGCTCACTCCGGATGAGCTCTTGAATGCCAGCCGTCCGCTTGCCCGCCTCATGTCGGCCGCAACGGAAACGCTAGCGCCGCTGGCCCTCCCTGCCGCGCGCCCGACGTGGCACCTCAACCCCTCGCTATTGGGAGACCTCACGCAATACTCGGCGACCAGCCTCGAGGAGCTGCTCGGCTGTCCCCTTACTTGGTTGTTTCGTCACCGAGCAGGCCTCGGCGGCAGTTGGGCATTGTCTATTGCCAGCGGTCCGCTGCTCAACGGCCGCCTGGGGCATCGGCTGATTGAAGTGCTGCACTTGGCCGGGACGCTCACAGGCCAAGGTGGCAAGACCGAAGTCATCGCTGACGCACTGGAGCGCCTCATCGACGAGGAAGGTGCCGTGCTGCGTCGTCCGGGAATGACGTTCGAACTGTCTCAATTGCGTCAGCAGCTCGTTGCCGGAGTTGAGCGGCTCGCAGCGCTCCTCGAGACCAGCGGGCTTTCCATCGCGGAGGTGGAATCTAAGACCGTCGCCGACTGGGGTGGCCGCAAGCTTGAAGGTCGCCTAGACCTTCTACTCTCGGACGCCACGAATCGGGAGATCGTGCTCGACGTCAAATGGGGACGCAGCTCTTATCAGAAGAAGCTGCAGCAGGGTCTCGCTCTACAGCTGGCCATGTACTCAGCGACGCGGCAGATGGAGCGCGGACACGCTGCATTGCCGGCGGTTGCCTATTTCGCTCTCAGCCGTGGAGCACTACTCAGCACCGAGCGCGGACTATTCGCTGGCGTACGCACGATTGACGGCCCAAGCACCGCAGAGACGTGGAGCAACCTCGAACGAACCGTCGCAGCCGTCGAGCGCTTGCTACGAACCGGCGTGATTCCAGTGACGGGGGTTGCGAATTCGCTCCCACTACTTGAGAGCGCAGGCATTGAGGAATCAAACCGCGGCCGCCACGTCGAGCCTGGCGCGCCGTGTGACCACTGCGGGCACAAGGCCCTGTGCGGGCAAGCGTGGGAGCACCTATCATGACCACGCAAGGCCCGAGCCTCATTGGCGCCAGCGCCGGAAGTGGCAAGACAACTCAGCTGACCGAGGTCGTGACGGCCGCCGTCGACCTCAAGCAGAATCGCCCCGTCGCTCTCGAGGGGCTAGTTGCGGTCACTTACACAAAGAAGGGGGCAGCCGAGCTTGCCTCGCGAATTCGCCAAAGCTTTGCAAAAGCGGGCGCGCACACGACGACCCACCGGCTACCACTCGCGTACATCGGCACCGTGCATGCGGTCTGCTTGCGGCTCGTGAAGGAATTTGCGATCGACGCAGGGCTCTCACCACTGGTCGATGTGGTTCCGGGAGGACAAGATCGGCTATTGCGGCAGGCCCTGGAGTGGGGACTCGAGCCCACATTCCGACGACAACTCGACGCGCTGGCCGCGGAATTTGAACTTCGACTAGAGCCGAAGACCTCTCGAGTGGACTGGCTCACGCCGGTGCAAGACATCATGACTCTCGCGCGTAGCAATCGAATTGCCGCCAGTGCGCTGCCCGAGATGGCCGAGCGATCCGCGAACCGGCTTGTAGAATTGCTGGGGCCACCCGAGCACGACGGCGACGCCTTGGACGCGGAACTGCTTACGACCCTTCGCCAGACGCTAGAGGCGCTCAAAAAGATCGACGACGGTCAGAAGAACACCGAGACAGTCCGCCAACTGATCACGGATCAGCTCAAGAACGCTGAGGCTGGACGCCTGAAATGGAGCGATTGGTTGCGGCTTCGGGGGGTCAAACCAGGCAAAACCGCGCTTGAGTCCGTCGCCGCCCTACGCGAAGTAGCGGCACGAGTCGACCATCATCCGCGATTTCACGCTCGCCTGCGCGAGCTCACCGTTTGCATCTACAAAGCCGCACAGCAGGGGCTGGACTTCTACGACCGTTGGAAAGCGCGCCGACGCATCATCGATTTTGTTGACATGTTGGATCGTGCGCTCACGCTCGTTGCTCACGCAGAGGTACAAACCGAGCTAGCAAGCCGCTTCGAGCTCCTGGTTGTCGACGAATTTCAGGATACGAGCCCGGTGCAGCTCGCGCTGTTCGTGCGTCTCCATCGGCTTGCCGGGCAATCGACCTGGGTCGGTGATCGAAAGCAATGCATCTTCGAGTACGCAGGGGCCGATCCAGAACTCATGGAGGCAGTCACCAGCTGGGCTCGGGAGTCTGGCGGCAGCGTCAAGCAGCTGCCCTACAACTGGCGCTCGCGACCAGAGCTGGTCGAGTTATGTAACAGGCTATTTGCGAGTGCTTTCGCCCGACACGGCTACTCCGAGGAGGAGGTTCGAACTTCACCTAAAAGATCGACCCCCTCCAAGCTTCAAGCATTGCCAGCCTTAGGGCTCTGGTCGCTCGCGGTGAAGAATGCTGAGGAAGAGGCCGACGCGCTGGCAGAGGGCATTCGCCGTCTGCTCGAAGCGCGCAGCACGACGCCCGTACACGATCGCACGACAGATGAAGTGCGCGATCTCAGGCCGGGCGACATCGCGATCCTGGTCGCGACCAACCTAGAGGCGGAACGATTGGCCGTGGCACTCGCGCCGCGGGGCGTGCGCGCCGCCATCGCTCGCACAGGCCTCCTTGCGACCCCAGAGGGCGTGCTGACCGTAGCCGCAATCCGGCGGCTTCTTGAACCCACCAACGCGCTTGCCGCCGCCCAGATTGAGGCGCTCACCGGCTTTCGCGGGTTGGGTCCAGACGCCTGGCTCAACGAATGCATCAGCCTCGAGTCTCAACGGCAAGTAGCGCGCGCGGCTGGCGATCCGAAGCCCGACGTGGCGGTGACCGGGTACCTCGCGCTTCTAGAGCCACTCCGACTCGAGATCCACTCCCTCGCGCCAACGGAAGCCGTCGACCGCGTGCTCGCCTGCTTGGATCTTGCGAAGCTCTGCCGGCGCTGGCCGGATCCCCGCCAGCGCCTGTCCAACCTCGACGCCCTACGCGGCTTGGCAGCGGACTACGAGGAGCGCTGCGCTCAGAACCGAGAGGCCGCAACGGTCGCCGGGCTCTTGCGGTATTTTGATGAAGCGGCCCAGAAAGTTCTTGTTCGGAATGAGGAGCTGGCTTCAGACGAGCAGCACACGAGCGCCGGCTCCGATGCCGTCACGATCGTCACGTACCACCGAGCCAAGGGGCTTGAGTGGCCCGTCGTGGTGCTCGGAAGCCTCGACCGTGACGCCCGGCGGGACGCTTTCGAAGTATCCCCTGAGACAGAGCGAGCCTCCTTTGACCCCGATGACCCGCTGGGCGGTCGCTGGATTCGCTACTGGCCCTGGCCATTCGGTCAACTTCAAACGTCACGGCTTCGAGAAGTCGCTGCCGCATCTGCAGAGGGCGTGGCTGTCGCAGCACGTGAGGAACGCGAACGCGTCCGCTTGCTGTACGTCGGGTTTACACGCGCCAGAGATCACCTGATTCTCGCAGCTCGTACCACCAAGGCGGGCTACAAGACCGCGTGGCTCGACGAACTGCGGGATGAGACCGGCGCGCCGCTACTGAATCTGCCTACCTCAGAGCGCGCAAAAAGCGAGGACGCGGCAGTCGTTGTGGGTTCGGGCGCCACGGCGCACAGCGTGCCGGCCCGTTGCTGGTCTCTAGCCGCGGGCGTCTCGCCGCCGGCCGTCGGAGATCCACCCCCGTGCCGATGGTTTACCGCTGCACCCGTGCAAGTTGCTCGACCATCTTATCGTATTGCCCCATCCCAGGCCTCGACTGCTTGGCCTGGTCTCGCGCGGCCTACTCCGACCGACGTCATCTCCACGGGTCCGCGATTGCCGCTCGGCGCCGGTTCGCGCGCTGACTGGGATGTCGTGGGCAACACCATTCACGCTTTCCTGGCCGCTGACTCGCCGGAGCTTTCGCCGGAAGAGCGCCTCGCCCGCGCCTCGCGCCTATTGGGCGCTGCCGAGTTAATCGCGGTGCTCGCCCCCGACGCGCTGATTCAAGCCGGCGACAACCTCCGCGCGTGGATCAAGTCACGTTGGCCTGACGCCGTCTGGCGGCGCGAGGTCCCAGTCACCGCCGTTGTCGCTTCAGCCGCTGGTGCCCGCCGCATTGCCGGCACGATCGATCTATTGCTCGACCTGCCAGAAGGCGTCGTTCTCATCGACCACAAGAGCTATCCCGGCGCGCGGGACACGTGCGCAACGAAGGCCGGAGAGTTCGCCCCTCAGTTCGCCGTGTACACTGAAGCCCTTCGCCTAGCGGGCAAGTCTGTTCTCGAGCAGTGGGTCAACTTCACGATCGCGGGAGCCGCCGTGCGTTTAAGCCCGGCAGCTGAACAGGCGCGCCCCTGACACAGCTTGGCAGATCCCGAGCGGATTCCGCTCCAAGTTCCATGCACGGCTTGCTAAGAAACCGGAAGCTGCCGTCGCTTCGATCCGAATGGGCAGTCGTGAAATGCGGACTGATTAGATGTTGGATGTCTGACCGAGGCGACCTCGCCCGGCGCGTGGGGAACAAGCGATGAGTCAACAGATCTGGTTCAGCGGCGGCGGCGAGCGCGTTCGAGAAACTTTGGAAGCCGCGTTTGCTTGGTGTGACCAGTGCTGCATCGTCAGCACCGCTCCCACGGCCAACGAGCGCGACGACGCTTTCTGGGCGCAGGTCAGTCTCAACGTGCCGCGGGTACGAGCAGCCATTCTTTCGAGTGTAGAATCGGTGGCGCAAGATCTGCTCGCACCACTTCTAGCCGCGGGCCGCGTGCGGCGTTTCGCGGATGGTGCAGACCGCCAGGGTCATTTCATTTCCTTTGAGCGCGGCGACGAGCTGCGGTTCTTGCTCGCTCCGGCCGCGTTGCGCGACAGCACGGTCGTGGGCCCCGGGGTCTGGCTGTTCTGGGAAGGGCCAAGGGGTGCCATGCCGGAGGGGCTGCAGGCGATCGTCGACGACTGTTGGTCCGCGTCGGTGCCCACAGACCTCAGTACGGCCCCGGGCGAGCCCCCTGCTCTCGCTCCCGACTATTCCCGGCAAATTCCGTCGGTCCGAGAGGTATTGGGGATCCGCAGTCGGATCGATTTCTTCGACCTCGAGACGGATGCTCAAGAGGGCGCGCTTTGGAGCGCACTCATCGGCGAAGGGCCGGTCGATCTCGAGCAAGCGATCCGACTCTGCGCCGACCGCCTGCGCGCGCAGGGCTTCCTCGAGTATCAGCGGTTGCATCAGGACGGCCGAGTGTACGCCGCAATCGAGGAACGGCTCCTTGCCGCGAGGCGTCGAACGGATCTGTTCGACCGCCCGCGAAACGGCTTTGTGCGCGCCATCCAGCCGGACATCGATCAGCTAGCGGCGGAGCAATGGCGCGACTGTCTGATGGGTGCGCTCGACGAGGGCGTTCGAGTCGACCGTGACGAAGCGGTTCGTCTTGGGTTCGATAACGCGCTGGCCACTTACGGCATCAATGCTCAACGGTTGCGGAGCGGCGGGCGCGCCGATCAGGCCCTGCGCAGTGCGATCAACAGCGCGATCCGCCAAGGCTTTCTGGCGCGCGATGGTGCCGTCTATTTGTCCCGCGTCGCCGGCTCGGCTCCGCCGACACTCCGCGGGGCAATCGAGCCTGAATCCAGGCGGGAAAGCGGCTCCGAAGGCGCACAACGAGAACCAGATTCGGTGGTTCCGGCCTTCGATTCAGCCGCCGCTCCTGACGTCGAGGCTGCCCCGCCTATCGAAGTTGTCCAGCCTGTCGACGTTGTCCGGCCAATCGAGGCTGCCCCGCCAATCGAGGCTGCGCCCGCGACCGAATCCACGCCGCCACCTGAGTCAGCCGCCCCCGCACCTCTCGATCGAGCTCTGCAATCGCTACCGCTGCCCACGCGCACGCTGAACTGGGCCGCCCGGAACGATATCTCGAGCGTTCGCGAGCTGGTGGCCTCGAACCCGGAGACCTTCGAGAGCGAAAAGAACATCGGACGCGGAACGATTCAGGAGACGCGCGAGGTGCTCGAGTCGCTCCTCGGCTGCACGTGGGAAGCGGGCTACGTCGCTCTCCACGGAGGCACGGCGACGGTAGCCGCGCCGTCCGTCGACGCACCGGGATCCGAAGACGACGCAGGCACGGATTCGCTGACCGCTGGAGGAGCCACTGGTTGGGCCCAACTCGCCGCGCACTTCACCGAAGCCGAGCGAGACATTGCGTTGGTTGATGTTCAACTGCCCACTCGCATGAAGAACTATGTGCGAAGTGAGGGGATCGAGCGGCTGGGTGATCTTTTCAAGTTGTCACACTCCACCTTGTCCGGCACCGTCAACCTCGGTCGCAAGTCGCTCAACGATACCATCGACGCGGTGCGCGACTTCCTGAGCGAGCGAGCCTCTCCGCCGGTCTACGCGACGTTCCTGCAGGCGTGGCAGGCACAACTCGGCGCGCTGGAGTCGATTCCGCGTATGGTCGTCACTCGCCGAGCCGGCATGCTGGGCGCAACGGAGACCCTCGAGGAGCTGGGCGGCATGCTCGGCCTGACTCGCGAGCGCGTGCGTCAAATCGAGGTGCGCGTGGTGGAGCGCCTTGCGGAGCGCTCGCGCTGGCGACGGTCAGTTGAAGCGAACCTCGCCACCGCGTTTGGTTCGGCTCGGGCGCTCCCGCTCGATCTTCTGGCGCAGGATCCCTGGTGGGCAGGCATCGACCAACAAGAGCATCTGCTCGACTATGTCGTGCGGCGCATTTTCGAAGATCAGCTCTTTGTCCTCGAGGCGCCGAGCGGTAAACGCTACCTCACCAAATTCGGCCCAGGTGAATTCGTCGCGCGCCTCGAAAGCGCTAAGACGCGCGTGGCCAAGCTCGAGTATCCGGTCGAGATCGACGTGATCGACGCCATCTTGCACAACGAGGCAGATCCGCTCGATCCGGTGCTCTTCGCGGAGCTTCAGCGAGCCGTTGACGAACTCCTGCACCGCGACGCCGCCAATCCAAACCTCGCGCTGGGCTATGGGCGTTACCGGTACGATGAGCTGCTAGCGTTCCTCAACGGACAGCCGGAGCCGGTTCGGATCGAGGTGCTGGAGGAAAAGTTCGGGCGCGGCGGCCTCCCGGAGGAAGTCCTGTACTTCAAGCGTGGGCTCGTCGGCCTCAAGCGCCACTTCCCCGACTTCGACGACTGGAGCCGCCGGCTCGTCCCTGCGGCATTGGAAGTCATGCAGGAGCGTCCAGCAGGCCGGCAGTGGCTGGTACCTGAAGTTCACGACGCCCTCCGCGAGCGTGGGCTGGTTCCGGAATGGCTCGGGCACTGGCACCTGGCCAGTGTGCTGCGACTGAGCAACCAGGTCGATTACTTGGGTCGCCTGCGCGTCGCCTTGAAAGACGGGGGCCAAGAACTGCGGCTCCAGTACTTGGAGCTTCTGCAGGGCATCCTCGAGGGGGCAGGCGCGCCGCTCACCTTCGATGAGCTCCTGGTGCGAGCGCGGGTCCAGACTGATATTCCGGAAGCCACAGCCACCCTGCGGGTTGCCGCGCCACCGTTCGTGCGACTCGACGACAGTCACATTGGCCTCGTCGAACGCGATATTCCGGGCGGCCCGCTCGCCGTCGCCGCCGCAATCGAAGCAGTGATCCGCGTGCTGAACGACACGCAGCTCGGCCTGACCCCGCATCAAGCGACACGCATCGTCAACGCGCTGTCGCCAGTTCACGCTTCTTGGACGCGCCAGCTCGTCACTTCCGTACTTCGGAACGAAAGCACCCTGCGCATCGATCGCACCAAGAACATCGGTCTCGACGGATGGGACGACGCGCGCTGCCCGACGCGTCCTGAGTTCATCCGTCGCGAGGTTCAGCAGGCGGGCGGGAGGTTCGCCCTATCCGAGCTGTACGGTCGCATGGACAACTTCTACGGCCGCGCTCCCGATCGCGGGAGCTTGGGAGTGATGGCGCAGCAAGTCGGCCTCACCATCGTCGGGGATTTCGTACTGCGAGCGCCGAGCGTCGCGCCCGAGTCGGCCGTGGAACGCGCCAGTATCAACCTGACGGGCATCCCGGCCGAACTGCGCGAGATGTTCCAAGATCTGGTTCAAGAGCCGCTTTCCGACATCGGGAGCCTGCGGACTCAGGTCAGTCAGCACGTAGACGCCATGGCGGAGGCGTATCAAGTCAACGAATTCGTCGATCTCCCCGGCGCCCACGTCTTGGCCCGCCAGTGCCATCTGCTGCTGGATCGCTGGGGTTCTTTGCCGCTCTCGGATCGCCATCTGGTTCACGCGGCCGTGCGCTACTTCATCAGCTGGGACGACGTCGAAAACGATCTGGACATCGGTGGCCTCGACGATGACAAGCAGATCATGAACGCGGTGCTTGCGTATTTGGGAATCGACGGATCAGACGATGGCGCTCGCGCGAACTGAGCGAAAGCCCGAGCGTGTGGTCTTCGCCCCCGGTGCGCGTGTGGAGGTCCGCGGCGAGGAGTGGATCGTGCGCAAAGCGGAGCAGACGTCCACCGGCGACACCGCGGTGCACGTCACCGGGCTGAGCGACCTCGTTCGCAACAAGAATGCAATCTTCCTGACTGATCTGGACAAGGAGATGCGCGTGCTCGAGCCAGAGGAGACCGAGCTCGTGCCCGATCCCTCGCCGGGCTATCGGCGCACGCGCCTGTATCTCGAAAGCCTGTTTCGCCAATCACCGCCGACCGACTCACGCTTGTACCGGGGCCACCACGGCGCGATGGATGCGGCCGAGTATCAGTTGGTGCCGGCAGGCAAGGCGCTCGCGCAGCCCCGACCGCGCATCCTGATCGCTGACGGGGTAGGTCTCGGCAAGACGATCGAGGTCGGCGTCCTTTTGAGCGAGCTGATTCGTCGTGGGCGCGGCCGCCGCATTTTAGTGGTGGCGCTCAAGAGCGTGCTGGAGCAGTTCCAAGAAGAGCTTTGGGCGCGCTTCACCATCCCCCTCGTACGACTCGACTCGGTGGGTCTGGAGCGCGTTCAGCGCAAAATCCCGGCGAATCACAATCCCTTCTACTACTTCGACCGCGCCATCATCTCGATCGACACGCTCAAGAAGGACGAGAAGTACCGACGCTTCTTGGAAGCGTGTCACTGGGATGCGGTGGTAGTCGACGAGTGTCAGCACGTGGCGGTGCGGGGGCGCGGAGGAGCGGCTCAGCGCTCGCAACGCGCCAAGCTCGCGGGCCTGCTGGCTCGCACCTCGGAAGCACTGATCCTGACCAGCGCCACTCCGCATGACGGCAGGAAAGAGAGCTTTGCGAGCTTGATGAACCTGCTCGAGCCCACGGCCATCGCTGACGACCGCGAGTACACAGCGGAGGACGTGTCCGGACTCTTCGTCCGGCGCTTCAAGAAGGACGTCCAAGGCCAGGTTCAGGGCTCATTCCGCGAACGCGCCATCCATCCCGAACACGTCGACGCAGGGGCCGAAGAAGACGCGGTGTTCGAGCTGCTGCATTCAGCCAAATTTCGCACGATCCAGCCGCGGCGCCGCAAGCTGCCCGGGCAGGACGACGCTCCAACGGACGCGCCCGTCGGCGGAGGCGGGATCCTCTTCCGTACCCTGCTGCTGAAGTCCTTCCTTTCTTCGCCCGAGGCGCTGATTGCCACGCTCGGTGAGCGGCTCAAGCACAAGCGCTTGTCGAACTCCGCGGGCGGCGAACTGGACGCAGATGCGAAGCATGACGTGGAGCTGCTGACTCGCATCTGCACCGCCGCTGAGAAAGTCAGCGCCAAGAAGAACTCCAAGCTGACTCGTCTCGTCGCCCTGCTCAGCGCAATGGGCGTCACGCATGACGGTTCTGAACGGGTCGTCATCTTCAGCGAGCGCATCGCGACACTCGAGCTCTTGCAGGAGCAGCTCTCCAAGTCGCTCAAGCTGAAGCCTGAGGAGATCGCTGTATTTCACGGCACCCTCGATGATCAAGAGCAGCAGAAGCTGGTCAAAGCCTTCGGCAGCGAGAAGAGCGCCGTGCGTATCTTGCTCGCTAGCGACGCCGCCAGCGAGGGCATTAACTTGCACCATTTTTGCCATCGGTTGGTGCACTACGACATCCCGTGGTCGTTGATCACGCTGGAGCAGCGCAATGGCCGCATCGATCGCTACGGTCAGACCCATGTGCCCGAACTGCACTACCTGCTGAACCGCCCCTCCAACACCGAGCTTCGCGGCGATCTACGCGTCATCGACGTCCTGATCGAGAAAGAAGAGACGGCACACAAGAACCTGGGCGACGCGCGCTGGCTATTGAACCTACACGACGCCGAGGCCGAGGAAGATCGCATCGCCGAAGGCATCAGCCAGAGGGAAGCCCCTGAGACGGTCCTGCCCGATCCCGAGCCTTCCACCGACTTTCTCGCGGCGCTGATGAATAGGTGGACTGCTGGCAACGAAGCGAGCGGCGGTGCTGCCGCAGCAGTCACCACCGACGGCAAAAAAGCTGCGAAAGGCGGGGGTGTCACGTCGTGGCTCGGTGACGGCATCGCGCCCAACGCCACAGCGGCCCCAGAAACCTCTGAACCGCTGCGCCTGTTCTCGACCGATCTGGAGTTCGCCGAAGAGGCCTTCCAAGAGTTGCTCGACAACCAACCGGCCGGGCTGAGCAAGGAAGCGCGTCTGGAAGCGCCGCAATGGGAGAAGCACATCCAAGGCTTCACCCTGAAGGCGCCGCTCGATCTGCGCGAGCGTTACCGCTTTCTGCCCCCAGAGCTGCAGCAGAACGACAATTGGACCTTCAAGCTGACCAGTGACCGTGCCCTCGTGCAAAAGGCGCTCGCGAAGAGTCGTCAGCGTGCCGATGCCTGGCCGGAGTACGAGCTATTCTGGGAGCAGCACCCCATCGCCGAATGGTTGAACGATCGCATGGCGGCCCACTTCCGCCGCCACGAAGCGCCGGTTCTATTGGCTCATCGCGGGCTCGAGCCGGGTGAAGCGGCATTCGTGTTCCAGGGAGTGCTGTCGAACCAGCGCAGTCAGCCAATGCTGGCGGAGTGGTTCGCCGTGCGCTTCCCGAAAGAGGGCCCGCCCAAGATCGAAAACCTAGCGGAGTTGGTGAAACGAGCAGGTTTGGCTGAATTATTGGTCAATCCTGGCCCGCCCCCGGATGTCAGCCGGCCCATGTCGCTGCGGTCGAAGGCGGTAGAGCTGGCCAAACAGCATATGGCCGAGAAGCGCGTTGAGCGCGCGGCGCGCCTCACACCACTATTGAAAGACGGACATCGAAAACTGACCGATTGGGCCGACCGGAAATTAACCGAACTGAAGGAGCGCGAAGATTCGGCCACGAGTGACGGTAAGAAGCTGCGCACTGACCTCGCTCAGCGCCTGAGTGAACGCCGCCGTGAGGTCGAGCAACAGCGCGAGCAGCGCAAGACCTGGCTAACGCACACCATGAGCACCCTCGCCACGCCTTACCTACGCATCGCAGCCGTGCTGCTAAGCGAGCCCGAACCGGTCAAGAAGGGCAAGCACTGATGGCCCTCGACATTTCCGGGATCGGCAACGTGGGCGAGTTCTTCTCGCAGCACTACTTGGACGCGCTGCTCGAGAAAGATCTCAAAGACACGCTGACGCGCTGGGCCAACCGCAAGAAGGACGACAAGGTTCCCGCCCCGCAAGACCGCCTGGCGCGCCTGGCGGACCCTTACTTTCGCCTGGCCGCCCGCGCGGAGGGGGTCAGCGATCCGAGCCAGCGTTTGGAGCTCTCCGAAGGCTTCCACGCCGACCTGTTGAGTGCTCTGGGTTACGAGCGAACGCCAAGCGCGGTGCTACTCGACGACGACCGCATTTTGCCCGTGCTTTACGCCGAGCAGCAGAACCAGAAACCGTGGCTGTGGGTCGTCGAAGCGCCGTTTCCGATGAGCGATGACGACGCGGATCCCTTCGGGGAGTCGCCCCTGCCGAGGCAGATCGCACGCCTCGCCGCGAATGGCGACGGCAGCGGTCGAGAAGCGGAGCTCGCCACCGAAACCTGGCGTGAGCTATTCGACGGCCCCATCTTCCGCGCAGAAGAGCCGCCGCGTTGGGTGATCTTCGTGGCGGGCAGCGACGTGTTCCTGCTCGACCGCGACAAGTGGCATCAGGGAAAGTACCTGCACTTTCAATTGGGACGTCTGCTTGGCCTGCGCGATCCGAAGGCGCTCCAGGCTACGGCCGGCCTGCTGCATCGCGAGGTGCTGCTACCCGAAGGCGGTCAAAGCCTGCTCGAAAAGCTCGACGAAGAGAGCCACAAACACGCTTTCGCGGTTTCCACCGATCTCAAGTTCGGCGCCCAGCAAGCCATCGAGCTACTCGGCAACGAGGCTGTCCGCTACCGACTCGAGGTCCAAAAGAAAAAGACCTACGACGACGAGCTGGACGTCCGCGAACTGACTCGCGAGTGCATAACCTACCTCTACCGCCTGCTATTTCTGTTTTATGTGGAAGCGCGCGGCCCCGAGCTGGGTGTGGTGCCGATGCAGAGCGACGCCTTCCGGCTCGGCTATAGCCTGGAGAGCCTGCGGGATTTGGAGCTCGTTCCGCTCACCACCGACGAAGCCAGAAACGGCACGTTTCTCAGCGAAAGCTTACGCCGACTCTTTCACTTGGTGCAGCGCGGCCACGGTCTGGGACAGGGACACCTAGCCATCCCTGACGCGCCACTTGGCCACAAGAACGAGCCCGCGGCGCTCCACGAGACCTTCCTGCTGCGCGGCCTACGCAGCCCGCTGTTCGACGAAGAGCGCACGCCGATCTTGCGCGCGGTGAAGTTCAAGAATCAGACGATTCAAGAGGTGCTTCAGCTGCTCAGCCTGTCGCGCGAGGGCAAAGGCAAAGCACGCGGTCGCATCAGCTACGCGCAACTCGGCATCAACCAGCTGGGCGCCGTGTACGAAGGGCTGCTCAGTTACACCGGCTTCTTCGCCAGCGAAGAGCTGCACGAGGTGCGTGACGAGCAGGAAATCGCCGACGATAACGCCCGCACCTACTTCGTGCCCGCCTCCAAGATCGATGCCTACAAGAAAGCCGAGCTAGTCAAAGACGAACACGGCCGACCACGCAAACATCCCAAGGGTGCCTTCTTATTCCGACTTTCGGGCCGCGACCGCGAGCGCAGCGCCAGCTACTACACGCCGGAAGTGCTGACCCGTTGCCTGACCAAGTACACGCTGAAGGTCCGGCTGGGTGAACCGCTCCTTCCCGAGGACGACACGCCCGAACTGCGAGCCAAGCGCCTCAGTGCCGACGAAATCTTGAAGCTGACCATCTGCGAGCCAGCCATGGGCTCGGGCGCGTTCTTGAACGAAGCCGTTTCGCAACTGGCCGATAAATATTTAGAGAAGAAGCAAGAAGAGCTGGGCAAGACCATCCCAGCAGACGAGTACCAGCGCGAGTTTGCGAAGGTGAAGTACCACTTCGTTGTTCACAACACGTATGGCGTGGATCTGAATCCGCTCGCTGCCGAGTTGGGCAAGATCTCGCTCTGGCTGAACGTGTTGCAGCCCGATGTGGAGGCGCCATATCTCGATCAGAGGCTCGCAGTAGGCAATAGCTTGATTGGCGCGCGCCGCGAAGTGTTCGACAAGCACCTGCTGGCGGCGAAAGGCAGCACTAGTGATAGCTGGTTGTCGGCGGTCCCAGAGCGCGTGCCACTGCGCGAGGCAGGAGCCGACCCGGGGGATGATGTGCGCTTGCCGGCGCGACCGAAGGGCAGCGTTTATCACTTTTTAGTGCCCGATTCAGGGATGGTGGCGTACGCGGACGACGCGGTCGTCAAGGATTTGCGCAAAGACGAGTCAGAGAAGCTGCGCGCTTGGCGCAAGGCACACACGCAGGTGTTCGCGGACAGCGATGTTGAGCGGTTGATCGCGATTTCAGACCGCGTTGATGGCTTGTGGCAAGCTTGGGCGGAAGAGCGCGTGGAGCGGCAATGGCTGCTACGGCAACCGATCCAGCTTTGGGGACAGCCGAGCGACGAACAGCTGAGAGCAGGCGCACGAACGGCTGAGGCAACGCCTCGATTCCTGAGTGTGGAGGAGGCAGAGGAACGAATACGGGGGCGAGAGCGTCCGATGGCTAGCGGGGCGCGGCTCAAGCTGGTGATGGACTATTGGGGGGCGCTCTGGTTTTGGCCCGTCTTAGACGTGGACTTGGCACCGACGCGGGACGAGTGGCTGAACGACGTCGACGTGATCCTCGAGGGCGGAGAGGACGCGCTTCGCAAGCTGGGTGGCCGCGCTGAGGAACGGCTCGAAGTGGTGCGCCGTGTCGCGGGGGAGCAGCGGTTCTTTCACTGGCAGCTGGCGTTTGCTGAGGTGTTTGCTCAGCGCGGCGGCATGGACGTGTTCCTGGGGAACCCCCCTTGGGTGAAGGTGGAGTGGAGCGAGGCGGGCGTGCTTGGGGATATCGACCCGCTACTGAATTTGAGGAAGTTGAGCGCGAAGCTGGTGTCTGATCGCCGACGAGAAATGCTCTCGTCAGACACCCTCGCGAAATTGTACCTGGGTGAGCTAGCAGCCACTCAGGGGCAGGGCGCGTTCATCGCTAGCGGAGCGAACTATCCGCTACTGCGCGGGGTGCAGGGGAATCTGTACAAGTGTTTTATCGAGCGGACTGCCGACCTATCCGCGGGCGCCTTCGGTCTGCTGCACCCCGAAGGCATCTACGACGATCCGCAAGCGGGGCAAGCAAGGGAAGACCACTACCAACGCCTGCGCCTCCACGCGCAGTTCATCAACGAAAAAGATCTTTTTTCAGATATCCACAATCTCGTTCGATACTCAATCAATGTCTACGCGGCATTGCGCTCACCGAATTTTCTAAATCTATCGAGTCTCTTCGTTCCGGACACGATATCAGCTTCTCTCGGGCACCACGGCGACGGGGAGGTTCCCGGCATCAAGACGCTTGAGGGAACCTGGGACGTCCGAGGCCACCGCTCACGGGTTGTGCGCATAGACACCAAAGTCCTGGGGTTATTCGCCTCGCTCTACGACCCGCCCGGCACTCTACCGGCGCAGGCCCGACTACCGGCAGTCCACAGCGCAGAGATGGTCGGGGCATTGAGTGCGTTGGCCCGATCCATTCGCCCCTTACGATCGTTCGACGGCTGGTCGTCCGCCTATCACGATCTCGATGAGACAGTCCACCAACGCAACGGCACAATCCGGCGAGAGACTTGTCGACCATCGGCCCCATCGCAATGGGTTTTGTCCGGACCACACATACATCTCGCGACGCCGTTCGCGAAGTCTCCGAACGTTGGATGTAAGAACAATCGAGACTACGGGGAGATCGATCTAACTTCGATTCCTGAAGACTTCATGCCACTGACGAACTACGTCCCTGCGATTGCGGCGGCACAGTTCGATAGCCTAATGACAACCGTCGATGGCTTTCCAGTCACCAAGTACTTCCGGCATATCCACCGTGAGATGGTCTCGCGAACAGGTGAGCGTTCTCTCATCCCTTGTATTTTGCCGCCTGGCGCGAGCTACGTTCACGCGATCTATGGGCTCTCATTCGGCTCTCGGCATAGGCAGATGGTCATTTTCAATGCTCTAGCCTGCTCGCTGCCTGTTGATTTTATCGTGAAGACAGCTGGCGTTGGGCACGCGAATCGAACGCTGACGGAACAGCTGCCCGCAGCTGTCCCGGTGGCGTTCGAATGCGGCCTAGTTCACCGCGCCCTGCGCCTCAACTGCCTCACCACACACTACGCTGATCTCTGGCAAGAAGTCGCCACCCAGGACATCGCGAACGACGCTTTCGCGAAACCAGACCTTCGCCTGCCCTCCTGGTCGCACCTCACTCCGAAGTGGTCCCGCGACTCCGCGCTCCGCACTCCATACGAGCGCCGCCAAGCGCTAGTCGAACTCGACGCACTCGCCGCACTGAGCCTGGGTCTCACGATCGAGCAGCTCCAGCTTATCTACCGCGTGCAGTTCCCCGTGCTGCAGCAGTACGAGCGTGAGACCTACTACGACCAGCGCGGTAAAATCGTGTTCACCACCAACCGCGGCCTCTCCGGCGTTGGCCTCGACCGCAAGCAGTGGGAAGAAGTCCAAAACGCGCTTGCCGGCAGCAAACTACCCGAATGGGCCCATGACGCGGGCGGCCCCTTCATGCCGCCCTTCGACTCCTGCGACCGCGAAGCCGACATGGCCCAGGCCTATCACCACTTCGCACGGAAGCTCGGCATTGAGGTCGCTCGCTGATGACTACGTCCGAGTGGCCGTATCCCGGCTCCCGCTGGTGGAAGTTCGACTTCCACGTGCACACGCCGGCTTCACTTGACACGTATTGGGCTCAATCCCACGTCGACTTGACACCAGAGGACTGGCTGCTGGTTCATATGTCCGCCGGCGCCGACTGCGTGGCGATCACGGACCACAATAGCGGCGCGTGGATCGACAAGGTCAAGAACGCCTACGCCGCAATGGCGGCCACTCGAGGCGCGGGCTTTCGTGAGCTACATTTGTTTCCTGGCGTTGAGCTGTCGGTCAACGGAGGCTTCCACTTGCTGGCTTTGCTGGACAGCTCGGCCACCAGCGCTGACATCGACACCCTACTCGGAATGGTCGAATACGAAGGGCACAAAGGCGATAGCGATGGCGTAACTCGCAAATCCGCGATTGACGTTGTTGAAGCCGTATTCCGCTCGAACGGACTTGCCATACCCGCTCACGCCGACCAACCGAAAGGCCTTCTCAGAACGACCTCGGGGACCAGCGCAGGCCTGGACGCGAACACGTTGCGACAGGTGTTCGCGTGTACTCAACTTCGCGCGATGGAACTCGTCGATCGCGACGCCGTGCTGCCGGCGATCTACACCGAGTCGAGAACGAACTGGGCGCCAGTGCTCGGATCGGACTGGCACGGGTTTTCAGGGACTAACGAGCCTGGCTCTCGATATACATGGGTAAAGATGTCGACGCCGAACCTGGCCGGACTTTCATTAGCACTGCTCGATGGGCAACGCTTTTCCGTTCGGCGAAGCGATGCCACTGAATCTTTCGATCCGTTCGTCGCGCCTGACAACTTCATTCGCGCTGTGGAGATTCAGAATGCGGTGCTCATGGGTCGGCCAAGCGTCGCTCGTCTTGAGTTTAATCCTGCACTGAATGCGCTAGTGGGCGGTCGCGGCTCCGGTAAGTCAACGGTCGTGCACGCCCTCCGCCTCGCCTATGGCCGTGCAAGCGAATTGGACACAGGAGGCAAAGCAACCGAGCCGCATCGCGCGTTTACCGAATTCTGCAAAGTATCTAAGGGACGTAACGAAACTGGTGCCCTGCGAGATGACTCCCGAGTATCGGTTGAAGGCATCCGGCAAGGCGTCCCGTACCGACTCAACTGGACGCAGGCTGACGGAGCCACTGCCGTTGAAGAGTACGTAGACGGGTCCTGGACACCCTCAGACAGCTCCTCTGTTTCCGAGACTCGCTTCCCGATTCGCCTCCTCAGCCAAGGGCAGATCGCGGCGCTTGTCGGCGACAACCATGAAGCGCTGCTTCGCATCATTGACCAGAGTTCATCTGCTGACGCGACGAAGCGGCTTCTCGCAACAGAGCAAGAGCGATTTCGGGTTCTACGAGCCGAACGACGTGAGGCGTTGCAGGCGGTCGCCGGCCGCGACAGCGTCAAGGTCGAGCTAACAGATATAGAGCGGAAGCTAGCGAGCCTTGAGAACGAGGCGCATGCGCAAATTCTACGAGACTATCAGCGCCGACAAGATCAACGACGCGCAACGAACGACCAATTTGCGCGCGCCGCGCGACTTATTGAGCGCATCGAGGAAACCGTTGAGGGACTCGACATCGCCGAGTTCTCAGGCGACCTCTTTGCGCAGGAAGACCCTGGCGATCGAGAAGCCTTGGCAGCGAACGCTTTACTGCGCACCGAGATTCGAGACGCGCGAGTGAAGATCGGCGTTGTTTCAGTTGCTTTCGCACAAATGGTCGAGCGTACACGGAAATCGCTAGGCGAAGGCGAGTGGCAGGCCGCGCAAGAAGCAGCGAAGGCACTCTACCAGGAAGTCCAACATGCTCGCAAAGCCGAAGGCGTCGACGACCCAGGCGAGTATGACACGCTCCTTTCGCGCAAAAGCGTTCTCGAGGCAGAGCTAGCGCAGCTGGCTCTAAAGCAAGAGGAGAGCGATTCGCTGAGTCAGAAACTCACAACCCAACTCCAGCGGATGAGGGACGCTCGACGGCAGCGCTGTCAGATTCGTGCGGCATTTCTCCGAGGCGCCGTAGCGGATAATAAGTACGTGAGGATCGAACTGCTGCCCATGCAGCCGGATATGCTCGAGGCCGAGCGGTCAATCAGGGCGGCCTTGAATCTCGAGGACGAGCGCTTCGCGCCTGACATCTTCGACACGCTGGATGATGGCAAACAGATCGGATTAGTGGCCGACCTCTTTCGCGACTTGCCCGGAGGCGAGGACGCCGCGCGGTCGCTCATTGAATCGCGACTATCGGCGCTGGCAGCCCGCTTCGAGTGCGCCGCGGCCGGCGAGAGCGAATTCGGGACAAGGTTCGATAGCTACCTTCAGAGGGAAATCGCTCGCACCCCAGAACTGTTGGACACGCTGCTCATCTGGAGCCCAGAAGACGGCCTTTCCATCAAGTACAGCCCGAAAGGGGACGGTCAACACTTCACTGCGATCGGTCGTGCGTCGGCTGGGCAGCGAGCAGCTGCGATGCTGGCGTTCCTGCTGGCGCACGGCGATGAGCCGCTGATCCTGGATCAACCCGAAGATGACCTGGACAACCACCTCATCTATGACCTCATCGTGAAGCAGATTCGCGAGAACAAGTCTCGGCGCCAACTGTTGATCATCACGCACAACCCGAACATTGTCGTCAACGGTGATGCGGAGATGATCCACGGGCTCGACCTACGCGGCGGCCAATGTCAGGTGACGCACAAGGGGTCGTTGCAGGACGCGGACGTGCGCGCGGAGGTGTGCCGAGTCATGGAAGGCGGTCAGGAGGCCTTCGCTAGCCGCTATCGACGGTTGGGAAGCCCCGGCGGTTCGACATGAATGCAGCGCTCTCCGCGTTCCTTCAGCTCGGAAAAGCATTGGAGGCTGCGGCTAGCCGACGGAGCTGCCGCGAACTCACACGCGACGCCGCCGTCGATCGCGCTTGGCGTCCTAGACGGCGAGGCCGGGGCGACACCCGGCGCGTAACAACGGAGGGAACGAATGCCAGCTTATCGCTTCTCATGGGATGCTTTTGATGACCGCACCGTCACCGCCTTGGCTGTGCACGTCGGCTACGATCCGGCGCGCGACCAAACGCAGGCGCGCGCCTTCCTGGAGCAGCGGGTCAAGCGCCCGAACTCCGAGTTCGTCGGTGAGGTGCGCGACCTGCTCGTCAACACCTGGCTCCCGAGCTACCGCGGGCTCGATGCGCTGGTCGAGCGGCTGATCGAAGAGGGACTCGGACCGAATCATCGCCCGCGCACACCAAGCGGGCGCCTCGACTATTTGCGCTCGACGAGGAAGTCGAAACGCTTCCGTCAGTTCTTGCTCGAAGCGATGCTCCGGTTCGGAGATCAGGATCGGGTCGGTCCCGATGAGGGGATCGGCGACTTCGTGCGCCGGTTCGCCAGTGTCCAGCCAGCGTCACAGGCGCGCGACCCGCGCGAGCCGCACCCGTACCAGACTGAAGCTTGGGAGCGGCTGGGGGCGCATCTTGCGGAAGCCGAGCGCGGTGGGGTTTTCCGCGGAATTCTGGTCATGCCCACCGGTTCGGGCAAGACGTACACGGCGGTCCGTTGGCTCGTCGCCAACGTCATTGCCCGCGGCGGGCGCGTCCTCTGGCTCGCCCATCGCACCGAGCTGCTCAATCAGGCGGCCAGCGAGTTCCACCGACTCTCGGCATTCGCCGCCGGTCGCGAGCGGCTTCGCATCAGAATCGTGTCGGGCGACCATTGCGGCGCGACGCAGATCGATCCGTCAGACGACATCGTCGTCGCATCGATCGCGAGCCTGGCGCGGGCTCACGAGGTCGTCGACGCTCTGGTGCGCGACCCACAGCTGTTCGTGGTTATCGACGAGGCACACCACGCGCCCTCGCGTTCTTACCGCAATCTCCTGGCTCAGCTCGAGGCCCGCAAGCGGTTTCGCCTGCTGGGCCTAACAGCGACGCCGACTCGCACGCGCGAGAGTGAACGCGGTCTTCTGCACGAGCTCTTCGGCGGTCGGGTGATCCATCAGGTCGACGTCCGCACACTGATCGAACGCCGCATCCTCGCGCGCCCCATCCCGGTGCACGTCCCCACCAACGCCGAGGTCGAAAGCGGCGTGACGCGCGAAGATCTCGAGCACTTGGGGACCTTCAACGACCTCAGCGAAGGCTGGCTCGATCGAATTGCCCACATGGAGGGGCGTAACGCGGTCATCTTACAGCACTACCTCGCGCACCGCGCCCGCTACGGGCAAACGCTCATCTTCGCCATCAACGTCCCTCACGCTGCGCTCTTGACCGAGGCACTGCGCGCGCAAGGCGTGAACGCGGACTACGTCGCGAGCTACCGTCCGGACGGCAGCGAGGGTGAGCCTGAAGACGTGATTCGTCGGTTTCGGGACAAGCAGATCCAGGTGTTGGTGAACGTTCAGATGGTGACCGAAGGCGTCGACGTGCCTTCGATTCAAACCGTGTTTCTCGCGCGGCCTTCGAGCAGTGAGATCCTGGTTCGCCAAATGATCGGGCGTGCGCTCCGCGGGCCCGCCACGGCCGGAGGCACGAAGGAAGCCTTCATCGTATCGTTCGAGGACCACTGGGCGCAGTTCCGCGACTGGGCATCACCGCTCGACCTCGTGCCGGACGTGGTGGGGATTGCGCCGGAGGAGGAAGGTGCACCGACGCCCGCTCCGACACTGGCCGAGCACCTGCCGTGGGAGCTGATCCGCGCCGTCGCGACGCGGCTGCGCGAACAGTCGATCGCCTACAAGGCAGACGCATTCGAGGCCGTGCCGCATGGCTGGTACCTGCTGGAGCGCGAGGACGAGGACGTCTCGCTGAGCGAACCCATTGCTGTGTACGAGCACCAGAGGCCGTGCTGGGAAGCATTCCTCGCCAGCGCGGCCGCGCGCGCTCGCGAAGCGGTGAACGCTTCTAGTGCCGAGCAGGACTTCGAGGAGTTCTTCGGTGATTGCGACGTACCGGCGCCCGCTACCCACGATGTCGACCTGGTTCTTCGCCACTTCGCGCTCGGGGGGGCTCGGCCGGATTGGACGGCCTATGAGGATCGCCGACTCTCGGATCCATACGAAATCGCCGATGAAGTAATGAGGCTCGAGCTCAGCGAGCGTCCCAAGACCGAGCTCCTCAACGCCCGCTATGGTTCGCTCGCCAAAGCCATCTACCCCTCGATGCGAGAGTTCAGGGCAGCGGTAGAGGACGCGCTCTACGAAAAGCAGAACCCGGGCGACTCCACCCGCCATGCCCTGGCCGTACCCATCTTCGCGCCGCGTCCGGACGAGCAGATGCGCCCAGGGCCTGCTCACGATCTGGCGCAGCTGATGACCGACGCGCTCCGCATCGGCTCGGAGATCCTCGGTGTCCCACTCGCATACAGCGGCGAACTGCTTTGGACCAGGCGGCTCGTGAAGGGCTGGTACGGAATGGCCTGGTACGAACACGCGACGCCAACCGGCCATGGTCGCATCAGAATCAATCGGCTGATGGATAGCCCGGACACGAGCGCCGACACGATGCGCTTCCTCCTGTGGCACGAGTACCTGCACCTGTTCTTGAAAGCAGGACATACGAAAACGTTCCGCGACCTCGAAAAGAAGTGGCCGAACTGGGTCGTTTGCGACCGCGAGATGGACAGTCTGAACGAGCGCTTCGGCGTACAGTACTGGTGATGTTTCACGGTCTGGATAGCCCAATCCTCGAGCTGTCCTTCGGGACACCGCACCGGGTCTTGGATGTGGGCATGACGAAGCCGTTGCTATTCCAAATGGAATTGGGGGGCTCGCCTCACGGCACCTGGGTGGTGAAGGTCGCGAAGCAGCGACCGTCGACGGTGCTCATCGAATTGGCCAGCTCGGAATTGTGCGCGCACTTCGGGATCTACACGCCCGAAGTGGCCATCGCGCGGCTTTCGTCAGACGTCGCTGAGTACGATAACACCGCCGTTGGACAGGCAGCACTCCTGATGCACCAGCAGCATCGCGGCGAATTTGCGTTCTGTTCCCGCCACCTTGAGGGCAGCGTAACAGCCACTCCCGGAACTCTTCGGTACCCTCGCGCGGGACAAGACGAGCAGCTGCTTCGCTTGTTTCTGTTCGATGCGCTGCTCTGGCACAGCGATCGAACACGTCTAAATCCGAATGCGTTGTGGCTTCACCGAGACTTGGTAGCGATCGACCACGGACGAGCCATGCACAACCTGGAAGGGACCGACGATGCGGGGCTCGGACCAGACTTCTCACAGCACCAAGGTCAGGAAGCGTGGCCGCGCCATATTGCGTTCTCGCCGTTGGCCAAACGCCTGAAAAAAGGGCAGCTCCCGCCTGAGCTGTTTACGGATTTTGGCGCGCGCGTCCAAGACCTCACGGATGGCGTGTTGGCGGAAATTTCAGCCCGCTGGCCTGCAAAGCTGGACACGGCAGGGCTAAGATGGGAGATCATTCGCTTCCTGAAGGCGCGCCGGAACATCTATAGTCAGGTCGAAGCGGAGGCCCTACATGCCCTCAAAAACGGTTGAATTTCGGTACTTGCAGGTGATCACCAATCACCTGTCGGGCGACCGTGTGACCGTTGCCCTGGCACATTGGGACGGCAGCGCGCTTCGCTTCGCTTGCGCGGTGGCAAGCCTTCGTGACCATCCCGGGTTCGTAGACATTGAGCGAGCGGTTCGCGCCATCGAGCGGAGCATTACCCAGCGCAGCGAGGAGCTTCGGTCCGCGTCAAGCGGGGTTCTCTTCAGCCCGACGCTCGCGGAGCTCGCGCCCGGTTCGGAGCTGATCGGAGACGCGCTCGTCTGGAGCGAGGTGCGCCGTGGCATTACCGGTGACTCCGCAGCTCACTTCACTGAGCTCGGGAGCAAGCTTGGCTTGCTTCCGGTACCACACGACGTGCAGCGCTTCTCTAGGGCGACGATTCGTTCTGCCTTGGAGAATCTCGCGCGCGACTTCGAGGCCTACCCGGATCTGGTGAAGACGTCGGTAGAGTTGCGCGATCACTACCGGTTCATTGCACCGGTATCGTGGAAAAACGGGGTCTGGAATCACGCGGTCCCGCTCAACTTGGACGTCGACACTCAGCTCGAGCTAGAGGCTCAGATCCGGGCAACGCTCGCGCGAGTGATCACTGCGATCCCAAGAACTGAAAACCCGGTCTTGATTGCTGCGCTTCCCCAAAAGCCCAATCCGGCAGTTCGCGATGTCGAGAAAGAGGCGAGGTACGCCCAAGAGGCGATCGGCTCGCGTGCGCGGCTTGCGCATATCCGCGCCGTCGGCGGGCGGATCGATACCTCGGAGGTTCGGACGATGATCGACGCAGATATCGCAGGTCACGTAGTCCAAACCGCTCTTGTCACACGCCAATAGGCCGGCTCTGTCGATGGACTTACCCATCGCACTCTCATGACTTGCGAAGTGCTGCCGCTCGCGGCTGGGCTCGACGCTACTTGGGAGCCCCAGCACTCGCACTGGCAGCTTCGCTAGGAAGATATGTTCCCCACCGTCGTCTCTGCCGAAATCGAACACTCGCTGCTGGACTACTTGCAGACGACGTTTCACCTACGAGATAAATCGCTCGAAGAGGCCTTGTTTCGCTTCCTACGCGACGAAGACACCGGGATGTTCAAAGGGCCGTACTTGGATGTGCGGCTGCCATTTCGAAAGGCGAACGATGCTTGGGAGCGTACTTCGCCCCTGGACTACGCGCCGTCGTTCGTGCCCTACGCGCATCAACTCCGTGCCTTCGAACGGCTGAGTGCGCGCGAACGCACGCCGCAAAACACGCTCGTCACCACCGGCACCGGCTCAGGCAAGACCGAGTGCTTCCTGTTTCCGGTCCTGGATCATTGCCGGCGTGCCGTGCAACGCGGAGAGCGGGGCATCAAGGCGATCATCCTGTATCCGATGAACGCGCTCGCCTCTGACCAGGCGGAGCGCCTCGCCAAGCTGCTGCAGGATCCACGCCTCGAGGGCGTTCGAGCGGGGCTCTACGTTGGCGGTCAGGGGCAGAACGCAAAGCCTGGACCAACTCACCTGGTCGATGACCGCGAGGCCCTTCGCAAGTCCCCACCCGACATCCTGCTGACTAACTACCGCATGCTCGACTTCCTGCTCATGCGGCCGGAGGACGCTCCGCTTTGGGGACTGAACGACCCAACCAGTCTCCAATACCTGATCCTGGACGAACTTCACACATACGATGGCGCGCAAGGCAGTGACGTGGCGTGCCTGATCCGTCGCCTCAAGGCGCGGTTGCGCATTCCTCAGGGCCAGCTGTGCGGCGTCGGCACGTCGGCGACGATCGGCAGTGGCGGGGCCGAAGATCCGAAGCAACTGCTGGCCAATTTCGCGAGCAAAATCTTCGCAGAGCCGTTCTCGGTCGAATGCCTAATTGGTGAGGACCGGCTGCCACCGGAAGAGGCGTTCTTGAAGTTTGACGCCGACCCGCTAGAACCGTTCGCGCTCGCCGAGGCCGAATGGGGCAAGCTCGAGTCATCGAGTTTCGACGGACACCTGCGATACATCGAAGCCCAAGAGCGGCTTTGGTTCCGCGGCAAGCCCTCCGGACCCATGATGCTGGGCGAGAATCTGGGCGCGCACCCATTCATGACCAAACTGCTGCGAGGGCTCGCCGGCAGGGAGCGCAGGAGCGGACCGCGGCACGTGGCCGAGGTGATCGCAACGATCGCGGAGGAGGAGCTCGCGTTTCGAGAACTCCCCTCCCAGCGACAACGACTTGTTCTTTCGTCATTCGTATCGCTGATCGCCCACGCCCGCTCACTCGATTCGGGGGGGAGGCATCAACCGCTGCTCCACGTCCAAGCGCAGCTCTGGCTGCGCGAGGTGCACGGGTTGCTTCGTCGAGTGGGCGGGGCGGACACGCGCCTCGCCTGGCAAGATGATCTAAAGGCTCGAGAGGGAGAGCAGTGGCTGCCCACGGTTTACTGTCGTGAGTGCGGTTTTCATGCGTTCGCTGCGACTCAGCGAGAGGGCGAAGAGAGGCTACGCGCGGTTCCGAGCGAAATTGGCCAAACGTTCCTCGAAAATGGCAATCGCGGGCGAGTCATTGAGGTCTTGCCTGAGGGCTCGGACCCCACCGTCAGCGAAAGCGGGCAAGCCGAACTGCTCCAGAAGTACCTGTGCCAGCACTGCCTCAAGGTCGGCTTGGAGTCTCGCTGCCTATGCGTGAATGGCGGCGACAATTTGCCGATTCGGCTGCACCCGGAGCGCGACCAGGACAACAACCCCACCCCACTGCGCCGCTGCCCTTCTTGCCAGGGCGACGATGCCCTCACGTTCCTCGCCTCGCGCGCCGCCACGCTCTCGAGCGTCGCCGTCTCCGAGCTTTTTTCGAGCCGCTTCAACGCCGACAAGAAGCTCCTCGCCTTCACCGATTCGGTTCAAGACGCCTCGCATCGGGCCGGCTTCTTTGCGGCGCGTACCTTCCGCTTCAGTCTACGCACGGCGATTCAGTCACTCGTTGAACGGAGCCCCACGCCCATCCCGCTGCACGAGTTTGCCGGCAAGCTGGTCGACCACTGGACCCAGCGCAGCGATGCGGGGCACGCAGCGGCGCAGCTGCTGCCACCAGACTTGATCGAGGATCCGGCCTACATTGCCTACTTCGGGCTGGACAAGACGGACGCGCTGCAGGACACGCACCACCCGACCGCGGGCCAGAGGCAGGCCATGGGGGAGCTGCTCGAGACGCGGATTAGCTGGGAGATCACGCGTGAATACGGGCTCGCCGTGGATTCCGGCCGCAGTTTGGACGCCACCGTCTCGTCAACGATTGCGTTCGACGAGCAGCTGCTCGCGGCAGCCGCGACCGAGCTCACCCAGCACTTGCGCGAGCACCACCGCGGCTCGCTCCGTCGAGATCCCGACGTCGATTCGACGCACCATTTCCTGGCCGGGCTCCTGCAACGCCTCCGACTCAAAGGCGGGGTGCAACATCCCTTGCTCGATGCATTAGTTCGGCACGACAGCCGCTACATGCTGAGCAAACGCAAAGCCCCGCGGCTGTCACGGTTCGCTCGCGGCGCCGCAATTCCGTCGTTCTGGGTGCAAGGCGAGGCGGGACCCAAGTCGACCTTTCAGGCCCTTCACTCAGCTACCAAGACACGGACTTGGTATCGCATCTGGACGAGTCGGGCCCTCGGGCTCATCAAGGAGCAAGACGCGAGCGTCAACGCGATGCTCGACCGCGCCGTTCGTGTCCTGCGCGATCACGGGCTCATCGCGCAACTCGAACGGGCGGGTGAGCAGGCGGTGTTCGGGATCGCTCCGCAGAGCGTCGTCGTCACCGGCCAGGTCGTGCGCGTGCGCTGCAAAGTCTGCACCCATCAGCTGACGCTCGCCAAGACAGCGGCTGCCCACTTCGTCGACCGCAGCTGCCTCGGTTTTTCATGTTCGACCGGCAAATATGGGTTCAACAGCACCACAGAAGAAACAGAGAGTTACTACCAGAAGCTCTACAAGGAAGGACGCACCACTCGCGTTTTCGCTGGCGAGCACACGGGCCTCTTGGGTCGTGTGGAACGTGAAGCCCTCGAGCGGTCCTTCAAGGCCGGCACACGGCCAGGCGCGCCAAATCTGCTAACGTGCACGCCGACGCTCGAGATGGGCATCGACATCGGTGATCTCTCCGCCGTGATGCTTTGCTCGGTGCCTCCCCTGCCCTCCAACTACGTGCAGCGTGTCGGGCGCGCCGGGCGCTCCACCGGCAACGCTACGGTGCTCGCGATCGCCAATCGCAAGCCCCACGACCGCTACTTTTACGAAGACCCGTATGAGATGCTGCGGGGCGAGATTTCGCCGCCCGGCTGCTTCTTGGATGCGCCGGAAATGCTCACGCGGCAGCTCTTGGCCCACGCCATGGACTGCTGGGCCCGCGAGCGCGAGCGCGGGCACGGCGCGGTGATCCCCGCGCGGATGCAGCTCTTACGCGTGAACGCGGAAGACCCGTTTCCGGGCCAATTTTGGGTCTACTACCAATCGAACAAGGCTCGCCTCACGAGCGAGTTTTTGGCGCTTTTCGGCAGCGAGATCGGCGAACCGAACGTGCAGCGCTTGCAGCAGCTGTCACAGGGTGAGGGCCTCGCCGGATCGATGAAGAAGGCTCTGGAGGCCGTCAAAGAACAGATCAAAGGCTACTCCGAGCGCATCAAGACCATTCGCGAACGCATTGTCGAGCTAGAAGAAGATCCCAGCAAAGCGTCGCTGGTGCTGGACGAAGAGACCGGCAAACAACGCGCCGACGCAGAGGTCGAGAAAAGTGAGCTTCGCGACGCCGAACACGCTTACCTGCGGCTCCGCGGCGAGCTACAGAACAAATACCCGCTCAACGTGCTGGCGGACGCGGGCGTCATCCCCAACTATGCCTTCCCCGAACCAGGCGTGACGCTCAGCGCGCTGCTGCGCGAGCCGTATGACGAAAAGGCGGGCGCCAAAGCGCGCGGCAAGAAGGTCGAGTATCTGCGCGCCGCCAGCCAGGCCATCAGGGAATTCGCCCCGTTCAACACCTTCTACGCGGAAGGGCACAAGATCCGAGTCACGCAGCTCGACCTAGGCAACCGAGCCTCAGCCATCGAGATGTGGCGTATTTGCCGCATTTGTCACCACATGGCGGAGGAACAAACTGGCGCCGAGGTCGCGAGCCAATGCCCTCGCTGCGAAGATCCGAGCTGGTCGGATGTGGGACAGCGCCGCCCGCTCGTGCGCTTTCGGCGCGCATTGTCGATGATGAATCGGCTCGAGGCGAGCACAGCCGATGATGCTGAAGACCGTGATCGCGAGAGCTACCGCCTTGCCGAGTTGATTGACGTCAGCAAAGAGAATTGGTCGGGGGCACGGCTTGTTCACCGCCCTGACTTGGTATTCGGCGTGGAGCTACTTCAGCGACAGTTATTGCGAGAGGTCAACTTTGGCCGCCGCTTCGACACTGCCAAAGCGACGAGCATCGCCGGCCAAGACATCGCGCAGCGAGGGTTCTTGGTGTGTAAACTCTGCGGCAAGGTCTCCGAGTCCGAAGCCAAGCCCGATCACAGTCCGATCTGCGGTGTGCGCCGCAAGAACGACAAGCCCGCGTTCGAGCGCATCTATCTGTATCGAGAGTTCCGATCCGAGGCCATCCGACTTTTGCTACCCGTCTCGCAGCTCGAAGATCCGGTATTGCTTCACAGCCTCAAAGCGGCGCTATTTCTGGGCTTCCGCAAGAAATTCCTCGGCCACCCGGACCACCTGGCAGTCACGCTGGCGAATGAACCGCGAAGTGGCGAGCTACGCCGGTTTCTGGTCGTCTACGATACGGTTCCGGGCGGGACAGGGTACTTGGCCGATCTGTGGAAGCACGACGGGATTCTGGACGTGCTCGAGCAGGCACGCGACGCCATGCAGAGCTGCCGCTGCGCGGAGGACGAGAAGAAAGACGGCTGCTACCGCTGCGTTTATGCGTACCAGCAATCGCACGAGATCCCCCTCATTTCGCGCGCAAAGGCGATTGCAACGATCGACCTGATCTTGGCCGCGCGAAGCGAGCTCAGAGGCGTCGAGACATTGTCCGACGCGCCCATCGATGACCTGACTGAGAGCGAGCTCGAGCGAAAGTTCTTGCTCGCATTGCAGGCGCGAGCGGACGTGCCTGGCCTCCGCTCGTGGACGCCTACGCAGTATGGCGGCAAGCCGTGCCACGTCCTCAAGACGCCCAACAGCGAGTGGCTGATCGAGCCACAGGTGAACATCGGACAAGAGAGCGGTGTTGCCCGTCCTTCGTGCCCGGACTTCGTGATTCGCTGCCTGAGTTCGGCAACCGAACTACCGATCGCGGTGTTTTGTGATGGCCTCCGCTACCACGTGTGCCCGGACAAGGACGATAGTCGCCTGGCAGACGACATCGCCAAGCGGCAGGCGTTGCTGGATTCCCGGCAATTTCGCGTGTGGTCGGTCACGTGGAAGGATCTCGAGGAAGGGGCCGGCGTCACGACGTTGCTCACGCGCGTTCAGCGCGACCTGTACTTGCAATTCTTCCAAAAAGAGCCGGCGGCGCAGTGGCTGCGCGACGATGAGCTGCGCAGCCGCTCGAGCTTCGCCCTGCTCTGGGAGTACCTCGAGCATCCGAACGTCGAGGTTTGGGCTGCAACCGCCAAGCGCTTCGCGGCCAGCATGCTTCAGGTGGACCCTCCGTGGAGCGCCGAGTCGGTGAGAGCCGAACAGGAGGCGTTGCGCAGTGCGACCACGCGGCAAGCGTCACAACTCGTCGCGGCTAATCGGTCCGACGGCGCGCCAAAACGCTGGGCTGGGCTCGACGCGCGGGCGAACGCCGTGCTTTTCTTTCAGTTACCCGCAAGCGCCCTTCAAAACGGGAAGTTCGAAGATGGCGATCTCACTCTACGCCTCTTCGATGACTCCGCCGCGCGCCGCGAGCCGGGTTTCGAGGAAAGCTGGCGTGCTTTTCTGCATGCGTGGAATGTGCTCCAATTTCACGCGCGTCTGCCGGAGGTCGTGAGCACGTCCTTGCTGCGCGAAGGGCTGGACGATACCGATCCGGCTTCGGTGCGCCGCCCCAAGACGGAACCGCCGGTTGCACTCGTGCCACCGGAGGGAATGGATGCGTACGCGCGCCTGGCAAACGACTTCGGCGACGGAGCAGGCATCGCCGAACTTGCCAACGCCCTACGACTGGAGAACCTACCGGCTCCGCTCGACGCAGGCGGCCTCGCTCTACCTAATGAGCTGGAAGGGCTCTTGGCCTGGCCGAAAGAAAAACTAGTCTTGGTCCAGGCTGCAACCGACGCCGACATCGCCCATTGGCATGCTGAGGGCTGGACTGCCGTCGACTACGACGCGCCTGCCGAGACCATCCTGAGCGCCCTGCGGCGCGTGAGCGCATAAGCGCTGATTGCGAGAACCCCCAATGCCGCAAGTTGCTCTCTCCTCCGACTTCCTCAAGGCGTTCGCGAATATCCCGCCGAAGAAGCAAAAGACGGTGCGTGAAGCGCTCGAGAAATTCAAGCGCGATACGACTTCGATCGCCCAGAACTACGAGAAAATCCACGGCGTCGAAGACGACAAAGTACGCACAGTGCGCTGCGGGATCGACTATCGCGCCATCGTCATCGCGCCGCCCCGAGGCGATGTGTACCTGTTCGCATGGGTCGATCACCACGACGAAGCCATGGCCTGGGCGCGAAGAAAGCGCTTCGAGGTCAACCAGCACACTGGCACCTTTCAAGTTTATGAAGTGCAGAGCGGTTCGTTGCCTGCTTCGGAATCAGTCGGAACCGATAAGGGCAGCAACAAGTCGACGCCAACGGTGCTCTCCAGCATCGAAGCGGAGCTGATCCCACCGGGACGGCTGTTCTCCGGTCACGACAACACGACCCTACTGCTGTTCGGCGTGCCCGAGCCGCTGCTGGTGGCCGTGCGTGCGCTGCGAGAGGAGGCGGACTTGGACGGCCTGGCTCGGTACCTGCCACAAGAAGCGGCCGATGCGCTGTATCTTTTGAGTGCCGGCTACAGCCCCGAAGACACCATTGAGGAGCTAGACCGCGCCAAACCCGTAGAACCGAAGCCTGAGTTCGATCCAAACGACTTCGAAGCGGCGATGGAGCGGCCGGGGACCCAGCAAACCTTCAAGGTCGTTGGAGACGACCACGAGCTAGCCGAGATCCTTAACGCGCCGCTTGCCCTTTGGCGCATCTTCCTTCACCCGAGCCAGAGCAAGCTCGTCAAGATGAACAGCAACGGCCCGGCACGCGTGCTCGGCGGGGCAGGCACTGGCAAAACGGTGGTCGCTCTTCACCGTGCCCGTCATTTGGCCAAGAGCTGTCCCGTCGGGAAGAAGATCCTCTTCACGACCTACACCACCAATCTGGCGGCGGATATTCTTGCAATGCTGACGTCGCTCTGCGGCCAGGAGCTCGAACAGATCGAAGTCACGAACCTACACGCATGGGCGCGCGGCGTGCTGCAAGCGCGCGGCATCAAAGTGCGCACTACCCAGGATCTGCCCGAAAAAACCCAAGAAGGCTGGAACGATGCCTGCGCCGCGGACGCGGACAACCATTTTGTGCAGAGCTTCTATGAGGCTGAGTGGACCGAAGTCGTTCAGGCCCAGGGCATCTTGGACAAGGCGGCCTACCTACGCGCTCGACGAGCGGGACGCGGCACGAGGCTAAGCCGGGAGCAGCGCGGGCAGGTTTGGGAGGTGCTCGAAGGCTACCGGCGCTTCCTCCAAAAGAACGGTCTCATGGACCCTGCCGACGTGATCCGCGAGGCCCGCCTGCTGATCGAAGCCGGCAAAGTGCCACAGCGCTATGCGGCGGTCGTCGCGGACGAAGTGCAGGATTTCGCGGAGTCTGAGCTTTGCCTACTGCGCAAGATGGTACCTGAAAGCCCCAATGACCTGTTCCTCGTTGGCGACGCGCATCAACGCATCTACGGCCACAAGGCAAGCCTATCACGCTGCGGCATCAATGTGCGCGGCCTTCGCTCCCGCCGGCTGCGCTTGAACTATCGGACCACTCAGAGCATCCGCAATTGGGGCGTCTCGATTCTGCGCGGCATGTCCGTCGACGATCTTGACGAAGGCACCGACGACGCGTTGAAGGGCTACCACTCACTGCGACTCGGCAGCCCGCCAGAAGTCGTTCACCACGCGACCGACAAGGCCGAAGACGCATTCATTGTCGCGCGCGTCCGCTCTTGGATCGAGAAAGGGCGCAAGCCCAGCGACATCTGCATTACGGCCCGCACCAACCGGCTCGTTGAAAAAAACTATGCGCCTATCCTGCGCGACGCCGGTTTCGCCGTGCAAATCATCAAAACGGACGAGAGCAAGCTCGGTGATGGGGTCCGCCTAGCCACGATGCATCGCATCAAGGGCCTCGAATTTCCATGCGTGCTGATCGCTGGCGTGGGATCCGGAACGATGCCACTCGAGCTCAAGAGCTATGCCGACGAAACCGCTCGGCAAGACCACCTCGACACTGAGAAGCGTCTCCTTTTCGTAGCAGCAACACGCGCGCGCGATGAGCTGGTGGTCACCGGATTTGGCGCAAAAAGTGAGTTTCTGAAGGGCTAAGAAATGACGTCCACGCCGAGTATACCCGCGGTCGGCGCGATGCCGCCCGCGCTGTCCCCGCTGCAACCACGCGGCGACGACGGGATCGTCGAGAAACTGACGCGGGCACGGCGCGAGCTGCTGGACCTCTCCGCCCGCAATCGACTCCTCCATGTGGCGAGGGATAGCTCTCGTTCGGGTCGCCTCGATATCGTGAAGGAGCGGTCTGAAGATATCTATCGAATCATGGTGCGCGAGACGCGCTCCATGACATTTCTCGGCTCAGACAAGGATCCTGCCAAAGACGACGACGATCCGGATGCTGGTTACACCGACGACAAGCTTCAAACCGCGCTGCCAGCAGTGACACTCGAGAAGCGCCTCCTCAAAACCTACTACGACGCGCGGACGTTCGAAGAGGAGCAAGGCGCGAATATCCTCTTTCTCGCCCTCGGATTTCTTCGCTGGTACGAAGATGACAAGTCGGCCACTCCCAGGCACGCCCCGCTCTTGCTCGTGCCTGTTCGACTCGAGCGCAAGAAGGCGGGCGGCAAGTTCATCCTGAATTACGATGGATCCGAGCTTTCGGCCAACCTATCGCTGGCCGAGAAGCTGCGTGAATTCGGGCTCGAGCTCCCATCGCTGCCGGACTCCGACGAGCTCTCGCCAACCGACTATTTCAACGCGGTGCGCGCAGTCATCGCCGAACGCCCCAATTGGGTGCTCGACGAAAACGGCATGGTTCTGTGGTTCTTCTCCTTCGCGAAGTTCCTGATGTTCCGCGACCTGGACGTCAAGAATTGGCCAAAGGAAGGTGGGCTCGCGAGCAAGGCTTCGATTCAGGCACTGCTGCGCGACGGCTTCCGTGCAGACCCGCCGATCATGTCGGACGATACGAACCTGGACGACGTGCTTCAGCCACGCGATCTGGTCCATATTCTCGACTCAGACTCATCCCAAACCCTCGCGATTGAAGAGGTCAAACGCGGACGCTCGCTGGTGGTTCAAGGCCCCCCCGGTACCGGCAAGTCGCAAACTATCGCAAACATGATCGCGGGTGCGGTGCGAGAGGGCAAGCGGGTGCTGTTCGTGGCCGAGAAGACCGCCGCGCTTCAAGTCGTCAAGCAGCGCCTGGATCGCGCCGATCTCGGGGCACTCTGCCTAGAGCTTCACAGTCACAAGTCAAACAAGCTTGCAGTGCTCGAAGAACTTCGACGAACGCTCGAGCTCGGCCCCCCAGTGGCAGCGAACGTCACCGAGAACAGCGAGGCCCTCCTCCGCGAAAGGGATCGCCTCAACGCCTACGTGACCGCAGTTCACGCGCCGCTGATGGCTGCAGCGACCACGCCATTCGAAGCAATGGGACAGCTCGTGCGACTGGGCGCACAAGGATTTCGCCCGCTAGACGTGCCACTGCCGCAGTCTGCCAAATGGTCGCGAGCGGATCTCGCGCAACGCCAACGCTTCCTAGAGGAGCTAGCGCCGCTGCTGGATTACGTAGGCGTTCCCGCCTCCCACCCCTGTCGTGGGGTCCATGCGGTCAGCCTGTTGCCAACAGACAGGAGTCGCATTCTAGAGCAGCTCAGCGGTCTCTTGAGCGAGCTCGCCGCCGTCCAGTCCCAGGGCTCGCAAATTGGCGAGCTTCTGGAGGCATCGCGCGCCGAAACGTTGAATCAAGCGGGCGACCTCGCAGCGGAGCTGGACGTGTTGGCGCAAGCCCCCCAACTCGATCTCCGATGCCTTGCCGCTCCAGACTGGGAACTGGCGACCGGCGATCTCCGGGCGTTGGTGGATGCTGGAACGCAGCTCGCTGCACTGGCGGGCCAGTTGCACGCGAGCCTAGCCGACGTCGCGTGGTCAGTAGACGTCGCGTTGGCACGCACGCACATTGCAGCTCACGGACGCTCCTTCTTTCGCCTTTTTTCTGGAGACTATCGACGGGCACGTGCGCTGGTTCGGGGGATCTGTAAGGTAACTGCGCAGCCGTCTTCGATTGACGACACCGTTGCCCTGCTAGACGCGCTCGCGACCGCTCAGCGCTTGCGCACGGTCGTAGCGAGCGCACACCCCGCTGCCAGCCGGGCGTTCGGGGGACACTGGTCGGGCGAGGCCTCGGCTTGGACCAATCTCCGCCAACTCGTCTCCTGGGTAGAGGTCGCCAACGGGCGGAATGCCTCAGGCCGAATACGTCGAGCCGCTGCACGTGTCGGGTCACCACAGTCTGCCGCGGCTCAAGCAGTTGCGTTCGCCAAGCGTTTGACCGGGCTACGCACTGGTTTCGAAGCCGTCCTGGGCAAGCTCCGCTTTGACTGCCTCGAGGCCTTTGGCGTTCCGGACTTTGGAAACGTGCCTTTGGCAGTGCTTCACGAGCGGTTTGCGCAGTGGATCGAAGCCCCGATGATCCTCGATCGGTGGACTGCTTATTCCAGCTCAGCCTCCAACCTGGCGGCGCTCGATCTGGAAGCCTTTGCCGGGCTCATCACTGACGGAAAGCTCCCTCCGGCGTCGGTCGTTCCGCAGCTCACCGGGTCGTTCTACGAGGGCGTCCTGCGGCACGCGATCGAACGATTCCCAGCCCTGAACGGCTTTGACGGCGGCATGCCTGGCGTC
The DNA here is from genome assembly GCA_039936055.1 of Polyangiaceae bacterium. Classification (GTDB taxonomy): domain Bacteria; phylum Myxococcota_A; class Polyangia; order Polyangiales; family Polyangiaceae; genus PMG-095. Next base: position 47,639 of record JBDTJC010000150.1, read on the forward strand.
AATTATAAACTCCCATTGGCGACAGTTACTTTTCCCCATCGGCCTCGTTCGTCTGGTGCTTGTTCTTCGTAGTTTCGGTAAGTGTCGTTGCTGCCTCCTTCTTGGCCTGCTCTGCG
>JBDTJC010000151.1:0-5698 GCA_039936055.1 Polyangiaceae bacterium
AATCAGGTCAACAACGTGCTCGGCTTCCCGTACATCTTCCGCGGCGCCTTGGACGTGCGCGCCACCACCGTGAGCGAAGAGATGAAGGTCGCGGCCGCCGAAGCCATCGCGCGGCTCGCGCGCGAAGACGTGCCGGATCAGGTGCTGCGCGCGTACGGGCGGCACCGCATGCGCTTCGGTCGCGACTACATCATCCCGAAGCCGTTCGACACCCGCGTATTGTACTGGGTCGCGCCGGCTGTCGCCGAAGCCGCGATGGCGAGCGGCGTAGCCCGCGATCAGATCGACATCGAGGAATACCGCGAGCGGCTGTACCGCACCATTTCCCCGACGCGCCGCGTGCTGTGGAACATCACTGAGACCGCGAAGAGTGATCCGCGGCGCATCGTGTTCCCGGAATCGGAGAGCGACAACATTTTGCGCGCGGCGCAGCGCGTACTCGAAGAAGGCATCGCCCTGCCGATCTTGCTCGGCGTTCCCGAGCGCATTCACGAGCAAGCGCGCAAGCTCGGCCTGCACTTGGACCAAGCCACCATCGTGGACCCGCGCGCCTGCGACAGGCTGGATGCGTACGTGGATGCGTATTGGCACAAGCGCGAGCGAAAAGGCGTGACCCGCATTGCTGCGTACAAGGAGATTCGCCGCTCGCGCACCGCGTTCGGCTTAATGATGGTCGAGCTGGGCGACGCAGACGGCCTCGTCGCGGGCGTGCGCCAGGACTACCCGGCCACCATCCGCCCGGCGCTGCAGATCATCGGCATCAGCGAGGGCGTACGGCGCGCCGCAGGGATGTACATGGTGATCGCCAAGAGCGGCGTGCGCTTCCTGGCCGACACCACCATCAATATTGACCCGGATGCCGAGACGCTCGCAGAGATCGCGATGCTCGCCGCAGAAACGGTCACCGACCTCGGCCTCGAGCCGCGCGTGGCGATGCTCTCGTTTTCGAATTTCGGCGACGCGCCGCACGCGCAGTCTCAAAAAGTGGCGGCGGCAACCGCAATCGTGAAGGCGAAGTGCCCGGATTTGATGATCGAGGGCGAGATGCAGGCGAACCTCGCGCTGGACGAAGACGCGCGCGCTCCCTACCCGTTCAGCCGCTTGAAGGGCGCCGCGAACGTACTCATTTTCCCGAATCTGGACGCCGGCAACGCCGCCTACAAGCTGCTCGGCGTGATCGGCGCGGGGGATGTGATTGGGCCGATTGTCCTGGGCATGAAGAAGCCGGTGAACGTGCTGCAGCAGGGCGCCAACGTCGACACGATCGTGCACATCACCGCGATCACCGTGGCGCGCTCGATTCGACTCGGTAATCGCGTCAAATAGCCGCCCAAAACCGAAACGCACGGGCAATCACGGCTCGCGTCTGTTCGGAGGCCACTTCCGGCTCTTGTACAATCCGAGGGCGGTGGCATGCTCCGCCGATGGCGACCGACAATTTTGCTTCTTTGATGACCACCGAGGGCGGTAGCGACCGCGCCCGCAAACGCCTCAGCCGCGGTGAGGTGCTGGATGCAACGGTCATGCAGATCGCCAGTGACACGGTGTTCGTGGATGTCGGAACGCTCACGGACGGTCGCATCCCGCGCTTGGAGCTCTTGGATGAAGCGGGCAAAGTGCGCGTCGCGGTCGGTGACCGCGTGCGCTGCACGGTCGTGGAAGCGCGCTTCGACGGCTCCATCCTCAAAGCACTCGGTCAAGCCGCGCCTCCCGGTGAAGCCCCGCGCTCCAATGAGGTGCTGGCCGCGCGCGTAACGCGCGTCGAAAAGTTCGGCGTGTTCGTGTCCACCGCCAAGGGCGAGGGCCTGATCCCGCTGCGCGAGCTGCCCCTGCCTCCCGGCTCGGACCACCGCAAGTTGTTTCCGGTTGGCAAAGAGTTTCCGGTCGTGACGCTCGACGTCAACGCCCAAGGCAAACTCCGCTTCAGCGCCACCAGCGTGTCGCGCGTGCAAGAAGAACAGAACTTCCGTGACTTCGCGTCTGGCACCGTCGCCCCCGAGCCGCCGGAAGCCGCTGACGCCGCTGACGCCCCCAAGCAGGCGCCAAAGAAAGCCAAGCCGCCCGAAACGCGCGGCTTCGGCACCATGGGTGACTTGATGCGCGAAAAGCTCGGCATGGCTGCGCCGGCTCCCGTCAAAGCGAAAATGCCAGCCCCGCTCGGTCAACGCGCGCCGGACGGCGTGAACGTGATCAAGCGGAAGCGCTGAACGGCACTCAGGCGAAGCCAGAGACGCCGGCCGCGCGCTTCGGAAGGACCACTTCGCGCGCAATCAGATCCGCCACGGTTTCGCGCGGCGTTTCCCCCGGATCGCGCGCCTCAAACCCCGGCTCTCGCTCCGCTTTGCCGCAGCGCCGTGCCAGAAGTACTGCGCCATCTCCACGCTGATTTCGTCCACGGGAGGTTCCCCGCCAATCGCGCGCAACGCTTTCGAGAACAGCTGATTCATGCCGATCGCCAAGGGGCGCGAGCGCGGCATGCGCAGCGCGGGTGCCTTCACGCCGCTGATGCGCTCCAAGCGTTGGAAGAACGCAGCGAGGGTCATGTGCTTGGCGTTCAGGATGTAGCGCTCGCCGGCGCGCCCGCGTTCGAAGGCTTGCCACGTGCCGAGCGCGGCATCGCCCATGATTGGTACATGTCTCGTCGGGATGGGCGGGTCCAGCCGACAAAAATCATTGTCTGGCGCTTGGGTCGTCAACTACGAAAGACGGATTCACCGACCCCGGTTACGGGAGCCACTTCACTGACGGCGGGGTACGATGCGTGCGTTAGTCAATGAGAAGCAGATGGCGCCGAAGCCGGCGTCGCGCTGCGTGCCGGCGCATTCGCGCCGAGCACTGAAGTGCTGCGTGCGTGCTCGGGTAAGAAGCGGTCGACCTTGCCGAGGTACCAGGCGATGGCGCCGGTTAGAATGACAACGAGCACGAGGTAGAGCCCCCACGGTCGGCTCTTTTGCTCGTACGGATCGGTGAGGGTGCGCGTCGAGCCTGCCGGCAGCACAGCGAGGGTCGTCAGTGAGCCCCCGAAAGGCACGTTGAGCTTGGCCATGGCGTTGACGGCCCAACCGTTGGCATCCAACAGCGGGCCGAGGTTGCGTTTGCGCAATTTGAGCCACGCAACCGCCATCGCGGGCCCGGAGATCGCTAGCATTAAGCCGAGCAAGCCGAGCGGCATCCATAGCCCGAGCCCGAAGAATGCGCTCATGATCACACCGAATGCCGCGGTGATGCCACCGACCGCGACGCCGAGCGCCGCCACGGTGCCGATGTCTATCTTCGAGTCAGCCGGGGGCGGGGCTGGTTCGGCCTTGCCGTCGACGGCGGCGGTGGCGTGGGTTGCCGCTGCGCTCGTCTTCGCGTCGGCGGCTGCCTCGGCCGCCGCTGCGCGCTTGGCGACCTGCTCCTCGATCATCCGGATGACCTTCTTGTACGGCGACCAGAAGGCCTGGCGGATGCTGATCGGGTTGTCGACGATCTTGCTGATCGTCGCATCCCAATCGCCGCCTTTGCGGTCGTAGAAGATGCCGTTGCGGCCGACCATCAAGTTGTCCACGTCACCGCCCGTGACCGCGGCGGCGATGGACATGGTCTCGCCCTTTGCGTTCTTGAGGTCGCAGTACAAAAGGTAGATGTTGGCCATTGGCGCCATGGTCGCGTGGCGGGCCGCGTTCAAGACGGGAACGCACAAAGAGCACGCACGCTGATCGAGATAGAGCGTGCCGACCTGAAACGTCGCCGGTGTCTTTTTTGCGTAGAAGTCGCGAAAAGAGACGAAGTTATTGGCCAGAGGCAGCAGGTCGCGCGCGTAGCGTACGAGCCGCTCGACAGATTGAATCGCGCCCGCGAGCGGCTCGGCTTTCTTTTCTTCTTCGAACAGGGCGTCGAGCTGCGCTTTGGTCTCGGGGCTGGCGAGCTCCTTGACGCGCGTGGCGCCCAGCTTCTCGACCGACGCGCCTTTCTTGGCGGAGAACCAAAGGTGATACGGTTCGAGCTTGGCGAGCACCGCGCGCCAATCGGCCTCGGTGAGCACCGCTTGATCACCGATGGCGGGCTTGATGGCCTTCACGCGCAACTCGGCGAGCTGCGCGCGCCATGCCGGGTTCACACCTCGCTCGAGGGGCAACGTGCTGTCGGCACTGATGCGCGCGAGCGGGAACTGAGTCAGCTCCTTGGCCGTGATGTCGAGATCCTTCGCGGCGATCGCGAGATAGTCGTTTTCTTCGCGGTTTACGGCGGTGAGCGCGCGCGGATCGAAGGCGGCCACCTTCGTGCGCGCGAAGAAGTCGTCGACCTTGGCACGCACAGCGCTGACGGCGGCGTACGCTTCCAGCGCGCCCTCGAAGGGTCGCGTTTTCTCGTCCGCTTCGCCCTCGGCAAGCCAGGCTGCGTGCGCGGCGAGCTCATCCAAGAATGCCGCTGCGCGCTCGGCCGTGATTCCGGGCGCGCCACTCTTGTCCGTAACAGGAGCAGTGCACGCGAGCACGTCCTCGATCAGCTTCTTGGCGGTTGGCTCCGATGCGGAGTCGACGGTGATGACGCCATCCCCGTTAAACGCCCGCTTGTTGAAGGCTTCAATCGCGTTGGCGGTGTCGGCCACGCTGATCGATTTCGCGTCCTTCTTTTCGATCGACGCGAGCACGGCCCTGGCCGACTTGCGGATCAGCTTGCTCTCTTCTTGCTCGTTGTTGATCGCGGCCAGGGGCAGGGAGTCAGCGCCCTTGGCCAAGACTGTGGTGTCTTCGAGCATCTTCCCCGCCCATTCGACGGCGGCGATCAGCTCGCCTGCGCGGACGCGGCCATCCTTGTCAATGTCGATCAGCTCGAGCGTGCGTTCGTCGAACACGATGCCCTTCACGGGGCACGCCAGTGCGACCCAGAGCTTCTGGTCGAGTTCACCGAGATGGATGAGATCTTCACCCGTGCTCAGCTCGACTTGATCGAAGCCACCGATGCGCGCGAAGTTCCAGGTGTGTTTGGTCATGGTTTCCGTCGGAGCCTAGTAAAATTTCGCCGTTCCGCGCCAAGCACGAAACAATTTCGACAGTGAGCCGAGCGAGCCCGGCTCACTGTCAGCTTCCAATCGTGGCTTTCCCGAGATCAAATTCGATCCCCGGCACCACGCCCGAGTACTTCTTCACCTTCTCCGGTAGCGTGTCGGGGCAGCCGTCGTCGTCTTCGAAGCCGTTCACGGTTTCGGGCTGGGTCGGGCACTTGTCGTTGTCGCCCACGAGCTCCCATCGTATTTTTTCTCCTGACACAGCTCGTCCCAGCCGAGCTTGAAACGGAGCCGCCGCTTCGCATGGCAAGGGCTCGTTTGCAAGCGCAGTGAGGCGCGCGTGCGGCGGAAGCGCCGGCGCGAATGTTGCGGGCACGGGCAATATGGCGGGCGGCGCCGGCGCAGTCGCGGCCGGCGGAGGCAACGACAGCGGAGTTGCGGGAGCAAGCAGCATGGCCGGCACGAGCGCCGGTGGTGCCGGAGGTAGCGGCGCCGCGGGGGGCGGCAACGCTGGCAGCTCTGGAACTGGCGGAAGCGCCGGAGGCGGAAGCGCAAAAGCGGCCTGCCCGCCTGGCGCGATCTTCTGTGCGGATTTCGAGGAGGCGAGCGGGCCGCCAATGGGCGCAACGCTCCAAGCACCCGACGAAACGGGCGGCGGAGCCACGTTCGCAACGCTGATGGCGCTCGACACGATGAGCCCGTACG
>JBDTJC010000152.1:0-3824 GCA_039936055.1 Polyangiaceae bacterium
CCGCACTCGCGACGCTGCTTTCCCGCCGCGTGCACCGCGAGAGCATCTACACCGAAGAACTGCGCCGCCGCGGACGTCGCTGGCAAGTGCAAGTGAGGGAGGTCCGCGAAGCCGAACCCCCAGCGAGCCAAAACGACGCGGCGCCATGATAGTGGGCGCCCGCATCCCAGCGTTGCAGCTCCAAAAACCGGCGGTGTTCCCGACGCTCTTCATTTTTGGAGAGCGGCAGGAACAGCGCGACGCCGTGAGCTGCGATGCCGGAGCGCGGGCGCCCTACAACTCCTCAGCAGCTCGTTCGCTGGGAAGCCTCAGATGTGAATCGCGCGGCCGGCCACAGCGAATGCGGCTTCTTTCACGATTTCGGAGAGTGTCGGGTGTGCGTGTGAGGTGCGCGCGATGTCTTCCGACGTGGCGCCGAACTCGATGGCCGCCACGGCTTCTGCGATCAGATCACCGGCATGCGCACCGATGATGTGCACGCCGAGAACGCGATCCGTAGTTTGGTGCGCGAGGATTTTCACGCGGCCTTCGGTTGCGCCGATGGCGCGGGCGCGGCCGTTCGCGACGAACGGGAACACGCCTTTGCGGTACGGCACGTTCTGCGCCTTGAGCTCGTCTTCGGTTTTGCCCACCGAAGCGATTTCCGGATGCGTGTATACGACGCCTGGGATGGCGTCGTAGTTCACGTGGCCGTAGCCGGTGACGATGTGCTCGACACAGGCGATGCCCTCTTCTTCGGCTTTGTGCGCCAGCATTGGCCCACGCACGACGTCCCCAATGGCGTAGAAACCGGCCACATAGGTGCGAAAGTGGTCGTCGATCGGCACGCGCCCGCGCGGGTCAAGCTCAATCCCCACGGTGTCCAAACCGAGCCCAGTGGTGTTCGGCACACGGCCGACGGACACCAGCACGCGGTCGCACACGATGTCCGGTTGGCCCTCGACGCTCACGCGCACCATGTCACCCTCGCGCTTGGCCGCGGTGACCTTGGCGCCGAGGCGGAACTCGATGCCTTGGCGCGTGAAGATGCGCTCGGCCTCTTCCGCGATGTCCGAGTCCATCCCGGGCAGGATGCGCCCGAGGTACTCGAGCACCGTGACCTTGGCGCCCAAGCGATTCCACACCGAGCCGAGCTCCAAGCCGATGTACCCCGCGCCGATCACCACCAGGTGCTTCGGCACCTCCGGGTAAGACAGCGCTTCAGTGCTGGTGCCAACGCGGTCAGCATCGAACTCCACACCGCGGAGCGGTGCCACGCTGCTGCCTGTCGCGATCAACACGTGCTTGGCTTGCAGCTCTTCGGGAGCGGCGCCTTCCACGTTCACGCGACCGTGACCGACGATGCGGCCGTGACCCAAGTAGCGTGTGACCTTGTTCTTCGTGAACAAGAACGCGACGCCACCGGTGAGGGCGTCCACGACCTTGGTCTTGCGCTCCAGCATGCGCTTCAAATCCAGCTCGACGCCGGACACTTTGATGCCGAAATCAGCCAGCGAATGGCCGGCTTCGTGGTAGCGCTCGCTGGCTTCGAGCAGAGCCTTGCTGGGGATGCAGCCGACGCGCACGCACGTGCCACCGAGCGCTTCTTGATCCTCAATGCACGCGACATCAAGGCCGAGCTGAGCTGCGCGGATCGCGGCGACGTAGCCGCCGGGACCACCGCCAATCACGACGAGATCATGTTTTTTCACGTTACACCTCGAGCAGAATGCGGGCGGGTTCTTCCATGCACTGCTTGATGCGCTTCAAGAACGTAACCGCTTCGCGACCGTCCACGAGCCGGTGATCGTAGGTCAGCGCGACGTACATCATCGGGCGAATCACGACCTGACCTTTGACGGCCATCACGCGGTCCTGAATCGCGTGCAGGCCGAGGATGCCGCTTTGCGGCGGATTCACGATCGGCGTCGAGAGCATGGAGCCGTAGATGCCGCCATTGGACACCGTGAACGTGCCGCCGAGCAGCTCGGCAAGCTCCAGCTTGTTGTCCTTGGCGCGCTTGCCGAAGTCGGCAATCGTCAGCTCCACCTCGGCAAAGCTGAGGCGTTCGGCGTTGCGAATCACCGGGACGGCCAAACCCTTACCACCACCAACGGCCACGCCGATGTCGTAGTAGTTCTTGTACACTAGGTCGCCGCCGCGAATCTCCGCGTTCACCGCGGGGATCAGCTTCAGCGCTTCGATGGCGGCTTTCACGAAGAAGGACATGAAGCCGAGTTTCACCCCGTATTTCTCCACGAACGCTTCTTGGTGAGCCTTCCGCAGCTCCATCACCGGGCCCATGTCGACCTCGTTGAAGGTCGTGAGCAGAGCCGCGGTTTGCTGCGCGGACACCAAACGCTCAGCGATGCGCTTGCGGAAGGGGCTCATGGCCACGACTTCCTCGGCACGGTCGCCGCCTGGCGCAGCGGGCTTCGCCGGCGCCTTCGCCTGCATGCGGTCCACGTCTTCCTTCAGCACGCGGCCACCGGGCCCCGTGGCTTCCACGTCATCCGCAGAAAGCCCGCGCTCTTTCAAAGCGCGACGCGCAGACGGCATCACGCGCGCAAAGCCTTGCGGCGGAATCGTGGGACGCACGCTCTTGGGGCGCTCCTCCGCGGGCGGCGCGGCCGTAGGCGCCGCGGCCTTGGTCGGTCCCGGTGCGGCCTTGGCCGGCTCGGCCGCCTTCGGCTTGGGCGACGCAGCAGCGCCTTCCTCCATGAGACCGATGATCTCACCAACGGCGCAAGTCTGGCCCTTTTTGACCACGATCCGCGTGAGCACACCGTCAGCGGGCGCGGCAAAGTCGACCGTGACCTTATCGGTCTCGATCTTGACGATCACCTCGTCACGACTCACGGAGTCGCCCTCGGCCTTCAGCCACTCGCCAATTTGTACTTCGGTGATCGACTCACCGACCGTCGGCACTTTTAATTCGATAGCCATGCTCTGCTAGCGCTTCCTCTTGTCGAACCAGACACGAAACCAAATTCTGTAGATCTTGGCGCCAGGACTTTCGTCCCCAGCCCTTCACTGGTCAACCAACTACCAGGAAGGACCGAATTTGCAGGGGCGGCGCGCGCCCGGGGTGCGGCCGCCGAACCGGCTTCAGCCCAAGGCGCGCTCGAGCAACTCGGTCTGCTCGAGCTTATGGCAGTTGTGAGAACCTGTCGCCGGGCTCGCCGACTCCGTGCGGCACACGCCGCTGAACGGGAACCGGCCGAACAGCATCGAGCCGAAACGCGCACGGAAGTGCCGCCAAGCGCCCATGTTCTCCGGCTCGTCCTGCACCCAGATAACCGGCGTGCCGTCTTCGCAGTGCTCGATGGCCGAGCGGATGTGACGGTCGGGCAGCGGATACAGCTGCTCAATGCGCACGATGGCGACGTCGTTGCGACCCAGCTCCTGCCGGCGCTTCTCCAAGTCGTAATAGACCTTGCCGGTGCACAGGATCACCGTGCTTGGCTTGGCAGCGCGCATGTCCGGAATCACGCGCTGGAAGCGGCCAGTCGAAAAGTCCTCGAGAGGGCTCACGCACATCGGATGGCGCAGCAAGCTCTTGGGGGTGAACATGATCAGGGGCTTCCGCCACGGGCGCAGCACCTGACGGCGCAGCACGTGGAAGTGTTGCGCCGGCGTGCTCGGCTGCACGACCTGAATGTTGTCTTCCGCGCAGGCAGACAAGAAGCGCTCGAGGCGGGCGCTCGAATGCTCGGGCCCCTGCCCTTCGTAGCCGTGCGGCAGCATCAAGACCAAGCCGCTCAGCCGCTTCCACTTGTCTTCCGCGCTGACCAAGAACTGATCGATGATCACCTGCGCGCAGTTCACGAAGTCACCGAATTGCG
>JBDTJC010000153.1:0-2604 GCA_039936055.1 Polyangiaceae bacterium
CGGATTTCATCTGGCGGCGCACATGCCTTTCCACTGCTTGTTGCTGAAAGATACCGAGCACGCCGTTGGTGAACATATATACCCCGAGGCCGGCCGGCAAAAACAGCATGAAAACTGTAAACATGGCCGGCATCAGGTACTTCATCATCTTCTGCTGCGCCGCGTCGCCCTGCTGCGGCATGTAGCGCTGCTGCAGGAAGGAGGTGGCGCCGATGATGAAGGGCAGGATGTACAGGGGATCGGCCGACGTCAGGTCGGGCAGCCATAGAAACTTGATGTGATACAGCTCGACCGCAGTCTGCAGGGTTGTGTACAGCGCGAACCAGACTGGCATGGACGCCATCTGCGGTAGGCAGCCCTTGACCGGGTTCACGTTGTGCTTCCGCCACAACTCCATCTGCGCGAGGCCCTTGGCTTGAGCATCGTCCTTGAACTTCAAGTTCATGGCGTCGATCTCGGGCTTGAGCTCGCGCATCTTGATCATGCCCTTGATGCCCGGCACCGTGAGCGGGAAGAGCAGCGTGCGTGCGGTGATCGTCAAGATGATGATCGCAACGCCCCAGTTCGGGATGATGCTGTGCACCTTGAGCAAGAAGGCGACCAGCACCTTGGCGATGATCGAGAAGAAGCCGAGGTCGATGAGCTCACTGAAGCGGTGGTTGCCGCCGCCAGCGGCAGCCAGCACGCTGCGCTCTTTCGGTCCCACGTACGCGAGCACCGCGTAGTCCGCCGAAGTGCCTGGAGCGAGATCCATGCCCGGGTACGCCAAGCGCGTGCGGTAGATCGCGCCGACGGTTTCGCTCTCGCCCGGATTGCGCTCTTCTTCGATCAGCAGCTGGCACACCGGAGCCGTGGCACCGTGCACAGGCGCAACGGCGTGCGAGAAGTAAGCGTTGGAAACCGCAGCGAACGCGGGCTTGCCGTCGATTTGATACCAAACGCCGCCGTCCACGGGGTTCGGGGGAAAGTGCTCAGCATCCTTGAATTTGCTGGATTGGAAGTCGTTTTCGCCGAGGCGGTGCGGCTTACCCTGCTCGAGTACACACTCGACGCGCGTCACCAGCGGGCTTTGGCGGAACATGCTGCCCTTGACCTCTTTGGCGCTGTAGTACGCGTCGTTGTGCACCGTGAGGGCGTGGTACAGCGCGTGATCGCTGAGGTTCTTGATCGTCGCGTCGGCGGCCAGCTCGTACGGACGGCCAGTGGCGGAGATGGTTTTCTTCAGCTCGACATTGGCGTCGCGGTAACTGAAGACGCAGCTCTTGCCGTCGTGGCTGTCAAGCGTCCAGTCGACCTTGTTCGCTGCGACGTTCCAGTGCTTGTCGGCTGTCATGCCGCTGCTGAAGTCGAAGCTTAACTGACGGTTGAACTCGAGATCGGGCGTGGTCGACAGGTCGATGGGCTTGCCGCCCTTCTCGTATTTGGCGCTGAGCAGCTCGAAGTGGCGCACGGACGCGCCGCGAGTGCCGAGCTGCGCCCGGAACTCAGGCGTCCAAATGTCGCAGAACTCCTCCGCGGGACGCGGTGACGCGGCGGCGAACACGCGGCTCTCGACCCCGAGCGGCTGTTGTTCCGCCGACTTCCCGCCGCCGAAGAACTTCGGTCCGAACTGGAAAAGGAGGAACGCGACGGCCGCCATGACCAACATGCGACCAATGCTGCTTCTGTCCATATCGACTTCGACTCTGCTTTTTCGGGGGGCCAATTGACGGCCGCGGGAACGGTCTGGACACGCCGTTTAGCATGGGCTGAGCCGGCGTGAATCAATTCAGCGGGCCGAAAAGCAGCCCTTCAGGCCATTAAATTGCCGGCGGAGGGTCATAGCCGCCAGGGTGGAATGGGTGGCAGCGAGAAACCCGCCGAAGCGCCAGCCAGGAGCCCCGTGCAGCGCCGTGCAAACGCAGGCATTCCGAAGCGTAACGTGAGCACGAAGGCTCGAAACGACACGCGGGCGGCAGCACCTTCGCCAGGCTGAGCTGATAGACCCGAATCAGGAAGATGAGCGCGCGCGCCAGCATCGGCAGGGCGGAGTGTGCGGCTCAGGTCCGAGCTTCGCCAGTGGGTTTCGGGGTTGCGCCCACTAAATTCGCCCCGTCGGGGATCACGAAGCGCGTCACTTCGGCGGGCGCGGGGGAGATTCCCCCGATGACGGCGGCGCGAGCAACGCGCGGACTTTTCGTTCGATTTGCGGGCGCGCCGCGTGCCATTCCGAGACCACGCTCTCGAGCTTGCTCTCGCCCGGCGCGCGCTTGACGATCACGACCAAATCAATGCCCACGGGCCACAACTCACGCGTCGCGCGGAATGCCTCCCGAATCAGCCGCTTGGCGCGGCTGCGCACCACGGAGTTGCCGACCCGACGCGACGCCGTGATGCCTAAACGCGGCGAGGCAGACGCGCTGCTCAAGCTCAAGATGAGCACGAACCGAGCCGTGGACACACGTGACCCGCGTTCCTGAATGCTCAGGAATTCGGGACGCTTACGAACACGGAATCGAGACGGGAAGCGGCCGCTCGGTTGAGCAGAACCCGCGCTCCCCGACACGCCGATCACTTCTCGTAAGCGGAGACCGCGAGCCGCCAGCGACCCTTGCGGCGACGATT
>JBDTJC010000154.1:0-4760 GCA_039936055.1 Polyangiaceae bacterium
CATGCGAATCACCCATGTCACCTTCGATTTCCGCTTTGGGAACCAAGGCGGCAACGGAGTCAATCACGATCAAATCCACCGCGCCGGATTTGACGAGCATGTCCGTGATTTCCAAGGCTTGCTCACCAAAATCAGGCTGGCTGATGAGCAGCTCGTCCGTCTTTACGCCGAGCTTCTTGGCGTAGGTGATGTCCAGCGCGTGCTCGGCGTCAATGAACGCGGCCACGCCACCTTGGCGTTGCACGTTGGCGATGGCGTGCAGGGTGAGCGTGGTTTTACCGCTCGACTCAGGGCCGTAGATCTCGACAATGCGACCGCGCGGATAACCGCCGATGCCGAGCGCGATGTCCAAGCCCATGGACCCGGTCGGCACGACTTGCACGTCACCACCGATCTTCTCGCCATCCTTCAGACGCATGATGGCGCCGTCACCGAACTCCTTTTGAACGCTGGCAATTGCGAGTTCGAGTGCTTTGGTTTTCGGCTTTTCGTCCATCTGTAGACCCTCTTTCACGACTGCGGCGTTGGCGGTGGTTGGCGGGTTGGTTTGAACCCGACCGGTGCTCCAGCTTCTACTGCTCGGCTGTTCAGATGTCAACGTTCCGGAGCCTGGTCGGACATAGCCTGGCTCTTGTCGTGTTGGCTCGCTCCGCTTGCTGGGCTTCGCCCCCTCGTTCGAAACGCCATTCGCGGCGTCATTCGCCGCCGTCAGGGGGGCCTTTGGTCCAGTCACACGTCATGGGGCACTCCTGACCGCCTTCATCATGGGCGCCCTCGGCGAACCAGGTGAGGAGCGTGGTTTTGCGCTCGTCACTCAGCGGCTGCACGGGCGGGGCCACCGGTGGGTCCTCGATGCCCATGTACGGCATGTAGCCGGAGGTGACCGCGGTTTGCATCTCTTGCCAGAGCTTCTTCTTGGAGGTGGCATACGGGTACGGCACCTGCGTGTCGGCGTACGTCAGCAGCGGGAACGGAGCGTGATTGACGGGCGGGTTCTGGTGGCATTGCTGACACACGCAGGTGATCACCTGGTACGCCGCGCACCACGTCACGGGCGGCGTCACCACGGGCGCACCGCCGGCGCCTGCCTCACCCGCTTCACCGAACGCGCCACCTTCGCCGGCAGCGCCCGCTTGCGGAAGCATGGCGCCTGAGCCGGCGGTGAGATCCGGAATGTCACTGCCGCCGCGTCGCTCGCGGGATTGAGCCGTGCAGGCGGGGTAGAGGGCGAGCAGCGCGCTCGAGACCATGGCCCCAATCAAAGCACGAAGAGACGTCATCGCTGTGGTGGAGCGCATCAGGAGGGGTTCACTGTAGTGCAAATTAGTACGCTCAATCGAGCTTTCGGATGCGACGAGCGGTCGACAACCGTTGACACGACGGCGAAGCGAGGTTGATGTCTCCGCGAAGGCACGAGCGCGCGGGGAAGTCCGCGCTTTGCCTCGCGCTGTCTAACAATGCAAACCAAGCGACGCATCAAACCCACGCACCAGCTGCTCCTCGCGACGCTGACAGCGGCCGCGACTCAGTTCACTGACTGCTCGTCTAACCGTCAGTTCAGCTCCTGTTCGGCGACTCGCTCTTGCCCGGCGATGGGCGAGTCAGGCGAAGGCGGAACCGTCGGGTCGGCAGGAGCCGCCGCGGGAGTTGGAGCGGATTCCGGCAGTGCGGGCGAGGCGGGCGAGGCGGGCGAGGCGGGCGAGGCCGCTGCTGGTAGCGGCGGAGAGGCTGGTTCTGATCTCGTCTGTACTGATCCGTTAAGTGCTTGCGGCGGAAGTTGCGTCGACCTGAAAGCCGACCCAAAGAACTGCGGACGCTGCGGGCACGATTGCTTGGGCGGCGAATGCGATCTCGGAAAGTGTCAGGCAGTAGCCGTCGCGCTCAGCCAGGTAAACCTGATGGGCATCGTCACGGATGGAACCTACGTGTACTGGTCGGGCTCCGATTCGGCGGGTAAGACCTTCTACGTTGCGAGGCGACGGGTCGATCAATCGGATGAGGTCAAGATGATCGCAACGGCTGAGACGCGCGCTGAGGGGTTGGCGCTATCGTCGAGCAAGGTGTTCTGGCTTGGCGACGGTCATCTCCGGGCGTGCGACGCGCCCGATTGCAACAATGGACCGTCTGACTTCGAGCCGACCGCACGCAATTGCTTTCACGTCGCCTCTATCGCGACGGCGCTATTCTGGTCATGTCAGACCGACTACGCGAAAAACAACGGCTCGCTGTGGTCAGTGTCGAATTCGGGGTCGACGCCGGTAAATCTGGAACCAACTTCGAAGAACCCAACCGAATTCACGAGCGACGGCGAGAACATCTACTGGTTAAACTCAACTGGCTTCAACAGCCAAAACGGCCTCGATGCAGAGGGCGCCGTTTGGCGTCTAGAACTCGGCACGGGGGCCACCACGAAGTTGGTATCCGGACTGATGCAAGAAATGTCTCAGATTGCCGTTGGAGGCGGGAAACTGTACTTCAAGGAGGCTGAAGCTGAGGCGATATACGCCATCCCATTACCGAACGGTGCGCTCGACCCCGTAAAGATCGCCGACAATCGAGTCGGCGAAATGGTTGCTGATGAATCCGACCTCTATTGGGCTGACTATTACGGTGGAAGGATTCTCCGGTGCTCTCATGCCGGATGCGCGACACCAGAGGTCATCGCACCAGGCCAGAACCTGCCGAATGCGCTCGCGCAAGACGCCGTCTCCATCTATTGGCTCGGCGGGAATCCCGGAGCAGCACCTGTTCAACGCATCGCCAAGTAAGATCGGCGCCTCGTCACTGACCCTTGCTCCAATCACAGGTCTGAGGGCAATCCTGCCCGCCCTTGTCGTGCGCACCTTCGTTGAGCCACGTGAGCATTGTGTCGTATTGCTCGTCGTTGAGCGGCTGAACGAGCGGCATGATCGTCTTGTCGCCGGTGTACGGCATCGAGTAATCACGGATTACCGTCTGCATTTCTTCCCAAACCTTCTTCGTGGAGGCCTCCGTGACGGGCACCTGCGTGTCCGCGTAGGTAAGTAGAGGAATCGGCGCCCCGTGCAGCGGTGGATCCTGATGGCACTGCTGGCAAACGCAATTGATGATCTGGTATGCAGCACACCAAGTGACGGCGTCAGCACCCGATGCGCCAGCGCCAGCGTCACCGTCGGTCGCGGAAGGCTCAACGCTTGAACCGCACCCCGACGCGGCCCCAAGGGCCCCCACGAAAATCAGCACGGTCCAAACCCGAGAGTGCGTTGCTCCAATGATCGGCATGAGTGCGAGAAGCCTAGTGCAACTTGAGGGCGGTCGTCGCATTCACGCCCCAAATGCAGCACGGGCGCCATAAGACGCCCGTGCTGTCGACCTTATCGGTGCTCACGAGGCGCGCGATCTCTTGCTCCACCTCGCCCTGGAAGTCGAGCACTGCGCTGCGTCAGTTGCAGACAGAGGACGTGGCCGCCGTATGGCCACAATGCATCATCCGATTGGCGGCATCGGTAGTGGCATCGTACGTGGCTGCCTTGTTCAAGTGCCAACGACGGCACGCATAGGTATTGGTAGCGGTGGGGCCCCCCGGCAGCGACGCGATGGCGCCAAGCACAAAGCCCGTGCAGGCAGTCATGCAATCCGACGCCGACGCATACGCCTTGTTGGCCCCGGTGAACGTGCAGGTCGTCATTTCGTCCGAGCAGAACGTGGTGCAATCGCGGCCGTCACCGCCAGCAGATCCGCCTGCGCCTGCGCTCGAACCGCCCGCGCCTGCCATCGAACCGCCCGCGCCCGCGCTCGAACCGCCAGCACCCGCGCTCGAACCACCAGCACCCGCCGAAGACCCGC
Organism: Polyangiaceae bacterium; assembly: GCA_039936055.1. Lineage (GTDB taxonomy): Bacteria > Myxococcota_A > Polyangia > Polyangiales > Polyangiaceae > PMG-095. The sequence goes on from JBDTJC010000154.1 coordinate 3,826, forward strand.
CCGCGCCCGCAGACGCGCCGCCCGCGCCGGCGGTAGTCGCAGTGCCGCCCGTGCCAGCAGCCGTGCTGCCGCCACCGGCGATGGTGGAAGCCATGCCGCTCGAGCCGCCGGCCGCGGCCGCCATGCCGCTCGCACCCGCGACGGGTGCGGGTGCGGCTGGTGCGCCTGCTGCGCCGCCACTGGTACTGCCGTCGTCGCAGCCTTGGAGCGCAAAGAGCGCCGCCAGCACCGTCATCGAACTCACGCCGAAAAGAAGCTTCTTATTCTTATTCATAGTTATTAGTCCCCTCTTGGAGGCCGAAGGATCAGACCGGGCGCCGGGGGTGTCAAGCATGCAGCCGAACGGCGCGCCCGCCGTGAGTCTCCGCATCCGCTGGCTTCATCAGCACTCAAGCAGCGGAATTCCGCCGCGTGCCGAAGATTGAGCGCTCAGCGCTCGGAGCGCACGCGGTCCGACTTTGGTGTTGGCACAATCCGCCGCACTTCGATGCGTTCGGCTCGACGCGCGCTGGCACGTGCAACGGAAAATTGAAAGCCGTGAAACTCCACGACATCCCCGGTGCGCGGCACGCGGCCCACTAAATCCGCCACGAAACCACCGACCGTAACCAGCTCGACACTTTCGTCGACGTTCAAGATCTCGAACAGCTTGCGCGTTTCCGCAGAAGCGCGACACACGAACACACCATCCGCGCGGCGGAAAATGCGCTGATCGACCCGGTCACTCTCGTCCTCGATCTCGCCCACGATCTCTTCGAGCACGTCTTCGAGCGTGATCAGACCCTGTGTGCCGCCGTATTCGTCCACCACAATCGCAATGTGACGATGTGACTCTTGGAACGTGCGCAGCACCTTTTCCAAGGGCGCGCTCGCTGGCACCACGAGCAGCGGCGTTTGCAGTGCGTCGAAGTCGAGATCAGCGCCGTTGGCGAGCG
>JBDTJC010000155.1:0-2736 GCA_039936055.1 Polyangiaceae bacterium
CACTGGCTGGCTCGAGGGCATAGGGCGAAATCAGCACATTTCTACCGGCCAACCACCCTCCGGTGTCGGCCACCAGGTAGCGCACGGTCCAGTACTTGTCGTCGAACAAGAAGTCCCGTGCTTTGCCGACGTCGCCGTCTTTTGCGCGGAGTTTGAAATTCTGAAATACCTTGGCTTCTCTCAACATGATGTCTCCATTCTCCTTTTCTCGCCCGTTGGGCGTCTGCGGCCCATCACCGATGCGCACGAAGCGTGTGCGTGCGGAACGGTGATCCAGTCACGCTGCAGAGCCAGCGCGGCGAATGCGACGCGGCGCTCAGCTCACACATTTGCACGTTTTAGGCGCAAAGCATTGCTGATGACCGACACCGAGCTGAAACTCATGGCTGCAGCTGCGATCATCGGACTCAGTGAGATCCCGAGCGCCGGATACAGGACCCCTGCCGCAATTGGGATCCCCGCTGCGTTGTACGCGAAAGCGAAGCATAGATTCTGCTTGATGTTGCTCATCGTCCGGCGCGACAGTCCCCGCGCCCGCGCGATGCCGCGCAAGTCACCCTTAACAAGCGTCACGCCTGCGCTTTCCATGGCCACGTCCGTGCCAGTACCCATCGCAATGCCGACCTCGGCCTGAGCCAAGGCTGGCGCGTCGTTGATGCCATCGCCTGCCATGGCAACTACACGCCCTTGGCTTTGCAGCTCCTTCACCTTGGCGGCCTTTTGGTCGGGCAAGACCTCCGCGATGACTTCATCGATGCCGAGCTTCTTGGCGACTGCTCGCGCGCTCGTCGCGCTATCCCCGGTGAGCATCACGATTCGAACGCCTTCACGGTGGAGCGCTTGGATCGCCTCGGCGGTGCTGCTCTTGATGGGATCGGCAACGCCCAACAGGCCCGCGGGCTTGCCATCAATGGCAACGAACATCACGGTCTGACCGTCGCTGCGGAGCTCCTCGGCTCGCGGGGCGAGCCCTCCCGGATCCATACCGAGACTCTCCAGCAGAGCACGGTTACCTAGCGCGACGGCCCTGCCTTGGACGCGACCACGCACGCCTTTACCGGTAACGGAGTCGAAGGCTTCCGTCTTGCTCAACGTTAGGCCGCGGCTCTCAGCCCCTTTGACGATCGCTGCTGCGAGCGGATGCTCGCTGCCTTTTTCGAGGGTCGCAGCCAAGTTGAGCAGCGTGGTTTCATCCATGCCGTCGGCGGGAACGACAGTCACGAGCTGCGGCTTACCTTCAGTCAAAGTGCCGGTCTTGTCTACGACCAGGGTGTCAACCTTGCGCAGCACCTCGATCGCCTCTGCATTCTTGAACAGGATACCCATGGCCGCGCCTTTTCCAGTGGCCACCATGATCGACATGGGAGTGGCAAGGCCCAGCGCGCAGGGGCAAGCGATGATCAAGACTGCGACGGCGCTGATGAGCGCGCGCGCCATACGGGGTTCGGGACCCCAAACGGCCCAAACAACGAACGTCAGCACGGACGTCGCGATCACCACCGGCACGAAGTAGCCGGACACGACGTCTGCAAGCTTCTGGATCGGTGCTCTCGTACGCTGCGCCTCGCCCACCATCCGGACGATGCGGGACAGCAACATTTCTGCGCCCACCTTTTCGGCCCGCATCACCAAGCCGCCACTGCCGTTCACGGTCGCTCCGACGACCTGATCGCCAGCCTGCTTTTGAACGGGTATCGGCTCACCGCTGACCATCGACTCGTCGATATTGCTCTGCCCCTCGAGCACCACGCCATCAACCGGTACCTTTTCCCCCGGGCGCACACGCAGCCGATCACCGACTTTGACTAGGTCGAGCGCGACGTCTGCTTCCGTCCCGTCGTCTGCGAGGCGTCGGGCCGACTTCGAGGCCATGCCCAGGAGTTTTCGGATCGCGGTGCCGGTTTGACTTCGCGCGCGAAGCTCAAGCACTTGGCCGAGTAGGATCAACGTGACGACGACACCACCCGCTTCGAAGTACACGGCCACCTCACCCGAGGATCCGCGAAACGATGCCGGAAACAGGGTCGGGGCTAGCGCCGCAATGATGCTGTAGCCATAGGCCACGCTGACGCCAAGCCCGATCAGCGTGAACATGTTCAAGCTGAGAGTTTTCAGTGACTGAATCGCTCGCACGTAGAATGGCCAGGCCGCCCACGTGCAGACCGGCGTCGCCAGCGCCAATTCCAGGTACATGCGCGCTTGCACGGACATGACCGACGTCAGTGCACGCTCGAAAGCAGGCACATTTTCGGCCATGGAGAGCAAAAACAGCGGGGCTGTGAAGACGACCGCGAGCCCAAAGCGACGCTTCATATCGTGAAGCTCCCGATCGTCGCCGGGCGCGTCGTCGCTCGCGGCTTTCGCGTCGAGTGCCATGCCGCACTTCGGGCAGTTCCCCGGAGCGTCGCGCACGATCTCCGGGTGCATTGGACACGTGTACACGGCCGCCCCTGCAGCGGGCGCGTTTTGCTGACTCGGCGCGGCGCTTGTGCGCCGAGTGGAGCCTAGTGGCGAGCTGGCTTCTGCGGCAGCGTTCAACGCCACCAGAAGCCCCAAACCAACGAGAACGCGGCAAGCATCATCAGAAACCAGATGACGTCACCGCCAATCCCCCAGGACCGGTGATTGAACGTCGAGCCGCCGGTCATCGCCGCGGCGTGGCGGCGGCGTTGAATGTAGCTTGGGTAGGGCGGTCCCCAGCTGCGATAGCCCCAGCCGTAGCCCAGCGGCGCCACG
>JBDTJC010000156.1:0-18099 GCA_039936055.1 Polyangiaceae bacterium
ACAAAGCCAGCGTTTGCGCAACGGGTCGCAGTACGTGGCGGCTAGCGACGAAGCCGCGAAGTGCGCGAACCCAAAGTGCGGAGAAGCGCTGTTCGATGAATGCACCAAAATTTACGACCAGCTGCAAAACGCGACGCCTTCCGTGGTGTTCGCCGCGCGCAACGATGCGGGCCGGGAGCTGACGAGCGTCGCCGTGACGATCGACGGCCGCCCGAGTCCCGACCAGCTCGACGGCAATCCGGTAAGGGTGGACCCAGGGAGGCATCAGTTCGCGTTTTCGAGCAACGGCTACCAGCGCGCCGAGCAGGCGGTGTTGATTCGAGCCGGGGAACAGTTTCGTCCCATCAACGCCGTCTTGCCTCGCATCCGGAACGAGCAAGCAGCAGCTGCGCCTGCGTCTGCGCAGGCGTCGACGAGCGCGCTGGAGTCCCCCCGCAGGCTGCCGTTGGCGAGCTATGTTCTCGGCGCGGTCAGCGTGGTCGGCGTCGGTGCATTCGTCGGGTTTCGAGTGGCCGGCGCAAGCCGCTTCGACGAGCTAGCGCGGACTTGCAAGCCGACCTGTACATCGTCCGAGGTCGACAGCGCTCAGCAGAAATACCTCGTTTCCGACATCGCGCTCGGCGTCGGCGTCGCTGCGGCCGTCGCCGCAATAACGGTGTACCTGGTCTCCCCTCGCGAGCACCAACCCGTTGCCACGCTGCAGGTCTCGCCGCTAAAGCACGGGCTCGGCGCGGGCATCGCGGCTCAGTTCTAGCGGCGGGGTTCGAGGCCCGGCCGTTCGAACGGCTGGTACTTTGGCTTGAGGCGGTCGAACCTGTGGTGGCACAGCCGACGGCTCAACCATGATCGGCCTGTCCTGGCAGCGGTCGAGCCCGTTATCCACCTTCGGAAGTCTGTCTGAGCTCTGACTTCCCAAGGTTCTGAGGCGATCCTGGGCTTTTTGGTCAGCGCGCTCAGGTTCTCGTGCAGCCTGGGTTTCAGCGGACAGCCCGCGACCGCTTGCCGTCGCGAGCGGCATGCGCCTTGCAGTCGGGCGGCCCATGCTTCGAAGCCTCGGTGTGTTTGCGCTGCTCGGGTTTTGTCTTTCAGCTTGTGGTGGCGCGTCGAACGATAACGGCTTGAGCGGGTCGCATGCCGGAGCTGGCGGTTCGACTGGAGGCTCCGCCGGGGCAGCTGCAGGCGGCGGGATGAACGCCGGCTCTGCCGGGATGAACGCCGGCTCTGCCGGGATGAACGCCGGTGGCGGGTCGAGCGCCGGTGGCGGGTCGAGCGCCGGCGCGGCGGGGTCGAGCGCGGGCGGGGCCGGCGGGTCGAGCGCCGGCGCGGCGGGGTCGAGCGCGGGCGGCGGCGGCGGAACGAGTGGAGCGGGTGGAAGCGGCGCTGCGACGCAAACTTGCGACGACGGCGGCGGCACATGCAAACCCATCGGCAATTGCGGCGCGAGCGTAGGTTACCTCAGCACGATTGCCTGCAATATGGGCAGTTCAATTGCCTGCTGCTTGCCTTTGGACAAGTGCAGCGGGTCAAAAACCCTGATGTGCTGCAGCGGCAGCGCCACGTTTCGTCCCGCGTGTATCGACGGGCAAGTGACGTGCTTACCAGGCCAGACTCCCTGCTAAAACCTGGAGAAGTGCCGAGCCTGCCGAGCCTGCCGAGCCTTGCGGAGCGCTCGCCGGGAAAGTGGGCTCACTTGCCTCGGGTTGGGACAGCACGAACACATTGCTGACCGAGACTTAGAAACGCGCCCGTCGCCCGTTCAGGCGCGTCGCGGGTCCTTTCGCAGGTCCGCAACGACCAGATCGACACGCGCGCCTGCTGGCGGCCTGGATTCCGCGGAGGGGGGCAGCGACGCCTCCGCCTTTCGATGCGCGGGAAGGTCTCCGCGCGTCACCTTGCCTGTTTGCTTTCGAGACGGCTTGCGTTTGGACATCGTTCTGAACGTCAGCGATTGCAGGAGGTATGCCACATAGGGAACCGATTCCAGGTCGAATCTGCGGGCAGTTTAGGGCGGAACGGCGCAGGAGTCGAGTTGTCGTCCGGTGACGACGGCTGCAGACGGCAAGCGACAAACAAAAGCGCTGAGGCTCCCATCCTCACGTATTTTGAGGAAAATCAGGGCCTGTCCATGCACGGTTGAGGGCGCTCCTCGTCCGAGGCGCTGTCGTGAGCTACCCTTGTCGGAATGGCTGACGCGAGCCGGCTAGTGCTCCACCAAAGTTTTCTGCCCCCCCACTCAGCGGCGAGAGCACTGGTGTGGAAGTACACTCCCGTGTACTGGGGGCGGCGCCCGCGTCACTTCCACGCCGAGCCGGAGATGAATCTTATCGTGCGCGGCGCGGCCGTATTCGGGGTCGGCCGAGACATCGTTCACGCCGCCGCAGGGGAACTGTTGAGCTTTCCGCCGGGCCAAGATCACGTGCTGCTGGAGGCATCACCCGACTTGTACCTGTACGCCATCGGCCTCGCCCCGGGCTATTCCGCGCAGGTGCTGGCGACCGAGCGGGAAAATATCGCGCTGCCCTGCCACATCCGCTTGACCACGAGCGACTTCAAAGCGCTTTCAGCGCGTGCAGCGGGCATCGTCGACCGTGTGGGCGTCGACCAGCCGGGCGCGGAGCTGTGGGACCACGCGCATTGGCTTCGGCGAAAATATTCGAGTGCGGAAGGGCACGCAATGCACGTCCTCACGCGGCGCGCTTTGTCCGCGGTATCCGAATCACCCAACCTCTGTCTAACGCTCCTCGCGCAGCAGCTGCGCGCAAGTCCGTCTGAGGTGAGTCGATACTTTCATCGCGACGTTGGCATCAAGCTCGTACGCTACCGCGCGCGCTTGCGGCTACTTCGCTTCATTGCCTTGGTGGACGAAGGCGGGGACAACCTGCTGGCTTCAGCCGAAGCGGCTAGCTTCGGCTCGTACTCGCAATGCCACCGTACCTTTCAGGCTGAGTTGGGCTGTGGCCCGCGGGAGTTCCTGGGGCAACGCCAGCGCATGCAGACGGCCTACGATCCCTGATTTGCTTGGGAAGGCACTACTTGGCGGACACCAGCACCGCGCTCGCGGGGGGCCAGCCTTGATTGGAGAAGGGGCCGGGATGGGGAGCGGGAGCGGCTGATCGGGATGAGCACTGGACCCGCGCCGATGGGCGCGCCGAAGGGAGCGGGAGCGATCGGGGGATCGGCGGCGAGGCGATACAAATTCGCAGCGGCAAGTGGGTTTGGGGGGCCACCAGGAAAAGGGCGCGCGGGCCGAGCGGGTCGGTGGTGGGCCGCCGAGCGACACCATGTCGTGGCTGCGGCCACGCCTGCCCGGCACAGTGGACGGGTGCACCCCTTCGGGTGTCACGAAGCGCGTCGGTTTGGCTAGCAGCCCTTCCCGGGGCCGCGCTCGCCCGCTCCCGCTTCTATGGATCAAGAGTGCGCGGGGGGCAAGGGCACCGTGATGATGTTGCCCGTATGGGCTAGCGCATAGGGCGGCTTAGGATCCCAAGCTCCCAGCGGTGTGACCGCTGCCTGCCTTCGGAGCTCAAGCAATCCGACAGGTCAGCCGGAACTGGCGGGTCGTTTTGCCTTTTCCCAAGAAACGCGAAGAAGCGTTGTGGCGGATCGGCTACGTGAAAATGGCCGGTCGACAACCGGATCTCCCATGAACTTAAGACCATCTACGACTTGGGCGAGCGTCGTTTCCGCCGCTTTCATCGCAACCCTTCTGCTGCCGCGCGCTGCTCGAGCAACGACGAGTGCCGAACTCTATACCTCCGCCGCGGAGGGCTACGGCCGCTTCGAGGCACGCCTGCGGTTCGCGAGCGGCGACGGCGTTGTCAGCTCGTTCTTTCTCTGGAAAGATGGTTCAGAGCAGGCGGGAACGTTCTGGAACGAGCTCGACTTCGAGAAGCTCGGCGCTGACTGTCATCTTCAAACGAACGCACTGTACGGCAATCCCGTCGGCGACCACAGCAAGCAGGCTGCCCTGACCGCCGACCTGTGCAATGCGTACCACGTGTATGCCTATGAATGGTTGCCGGACTCGATTGCGTGGTTCGTAGATGGCACTGAGATCCGACGCGAGACTGGCGCTGTGGCTCTTGCTTATGCCAACAATGCCCCGAACGGCATGCAGGTGCATTTTAATATTTGGCCAGGAAATGCCTCATTTGGAGGCAACTTCAGCCCGAGCATCCTTCCGGTACATGAATACATCGATTGGTTTCAATTCTCGCCCTATGCGAACGGCGCCTTTGCAGCCGCGAAGTGGCGTGAGGATTTTAGCGACCCAGCACTCCCGAGCACTTTGCTTACGGGGACCTGGGCTTCGCCAAAGAACCTCTCGACCGACGACCCCATCAATGTGAATTTCATCGACGGCTATGCGGTACTCTCGCTCACCGCAGACAACGCGACTGGGCCGGCAGGCGCGATGCCAAGCGGCGGCGTGTCCGCGGGTGGCAACGGTGGCAACACGGCGACCAACACTGGAGGAGCATCGGGAACGGCAACTTCGTCCGCTGGCGCGCCGACGAATACCGGTGGCTCATCGAGCCCGAGCGGAGCGACAACGACGGGGATGAACGGCGCGACCGCCCCCGGTGCGCCGCCATCGCTCGGCTGCGGTTGCATGCAAGCGCGCTCGCGGGGCTCGCTGCCGCCCGAGTTCCCGGTTGGCACCCTGGTGCTTGCGACGCTAGTCGGCGCTTTTGGCCGTCGACGCCGCGTCGGTCTTAAACAGTAACTTTTCCGCTAGTGAGCAATCCAACGTCAAGACTTTGCCGTTGAACGCCGCTCGAGCCGCGGAACTGGGGGGGCAATAGCAAGCGGCGTCGCGCGGTTTGCACTTGGACGCGCTCAGCGGAACCATTCAGAAGCCTTGAGCGGCTTGGCCGTTTCTTGCTGTCTCGCGCGCCAGCGCCAAATCCGCTGCCCATAGCTTGCCGCTCGGCGCGCGTGGTACCGCTGTAGTCATGGGGGCACTCCGCAAGTGGGCAACGCGGGCCGGCTTCTTCAGCCTCGCCGCGACCAGCACACTGCTCGCGATGACTTGGCATGGTTGGGGGGTCACGGCTCTCGTGGTGTTCCCGCTCATCCTCGTGTGGGTCGCGTGCTTGCTGGACCAACGAGCGAAGGCGCGCGACGCGCAAGGGCCAAGCCTCGATGCCGGAAGGGAGAAGCCTGCCCCGCCGGCGCTACGCCTCCAATGGTGGGTCCTGTTCGGTGCTCTCGCCGGGTGCTCGGGCAGCTTCTTGCTCGGAGCCTGGCTCCTGTTCTCAACGGACTTCGGCCCTCCCACCACCAACACGACGAGCGCTGCCATCAGCGGGGACGCGGCGAAGGTGGCCTACCTCGCCAAGTACATGACCTTGCCATCGCCGGTGGAGACCGCCGAGTTCGTCATCGACTACCACAACAACGACTGGGCCCCCTCCGACTGGACCGTCTATGCTGCCGTTAAGATAGCGCCGAGCGACGCCGTGCGCTGGGCTCACGACCACCCGCCCAGGAGTACCGCCGACCTCTCGTTCGCCGCTCCTCTGGTGGGCCGCAACGCTCGCTTGAAGGTCGCTTCCGCGCCGTCGTTCTATGGCAACAGCAAGTGCTGGAGAGCGATCTTCGCAACCGAAGGGGTCATCGTCGCCCATTGCAGCTCCGAACAACCCGACAACCCTTGAGCACCTCGAGGGCCGCGCTTTGCTCCGTTTGAGTTGCTTCGCGGTCCCGCCGCACATGCGACGGAGCCATCGAGACCGCCTAGTACTTCGGGTCGGATGTGCGTTCCGGGTTTCCGCGACCCTCAAGACCCGGGGGCGCGGGTCAGGCAAGCACGGCCGGTAGCTGCCCGGTTGGCCCGGCTCCGAAGTCCTCCATCGTGTCGCCCGTGTCTTGGATGGCGGCGCTGATCAGGGCATTCAATAGTGGGCTATTGGTCGTGTTGCCGGCGTCTACGTATGCGCCTTGCTTCAGGTGGCCACCGCCGTCACCCCAGATGATGTTGGGCACATTATTGAACGAGTGCGAGGGGCATTCTGCCAGCGCGTTGGTCCAGAGCACGAAGGATTTGTCCTGCAGGTCGCGCGCCTTGAACTGATCGAGGCCCGCGGCCAGTGTTTGCATCCTGACCGCGTCGATCTCCGCGTGGGCTTGCGCGGACAAGGGGTTATTTACCGATGCCGAGTCGCTCTGAACGCCATGACAGATGAAAGTGAGATTCCATTGGAGTGTGCTGTTCGATGGCACCTGGTAGATGGTGTGATCCGTGCCGTCGCCCCACTGCAACGTCGCCGTTCGGTTGTAATTGCAGGCGAACGCCAGGGCGACGAGGCTCATTTGTAGTCGCGCGATGTCCTCGATCATTCCGTCTTGGGTGAACGTGAAGGTCTTCAAAGCTTCGAGCTGGCTGATCTCGATGCCGTCCCACGCGCAGGCATTGACCATCTCAGTACCCATGCCGTCCATGGTGGTCTCCATGTCACGGATGGAGTCGAAATGCTGCTGGAGCCGTTGCCGATCGGCGGAGCTCATGCGCGGGTTCCCCATCAGGGTGCTCAAGTCGTCACGCACGAGGTCGTGAATGCTCTTGCGGCTCTCGAGCAAGAGCCGCTGCGCTTCAGCCGCCCCCGGCGCCGGAGTGCCGTCCGGTGACACGATGCCGACCAGCTTTTGATAGAGGTCGTAGGGGTTGTTGCTTGCCGCTGTAACCGTGTTCGCGGCGCTGAATGACAGGCGCTCATTGATGTAGCCGAGTTTTTGCCCTGCATACAGCGTTAGCGGCGGAGTTGCGGCCTGAACCTTGCGCGCGATGACCCAGTCCGCCGAAGGCCCACTGGCCATCGCCATGTCGCCGCCGCTCGACGGGAGCGCTGTGAGCGCCATGCACAGAGATTCCGCGTGCGGTTCAGAGATAGCGGGGGCCGGCCAATTGATGCCGCGCACGAACAGCAGATTCTTGGCGTGAGCCGAGAGCTGGCTCGTCGCCTTTCCAGCCGCCGCGAGGCTATCGCTCGTCAGGGGCCCCAGGGCATCCGGGAAGAAGCTCGCGGGAACGACGCCATCCACCGCGCAGATGAACAAGCTGAAGACTGGAGCGTTTCCCGCGGCCCAGGCGGAGCGCTCAGGCAGGCTCTCCAGGAACGGGAGCCCCAAGGCCACGCCGGCCGTGCCCCGTAAAAATGCGCGACGATTGAGGCGCGACCGCTGCGGCCCAAGTAAAATTCGAGTCATGGCATGCCATCCTTTCGCGAGCGGAACGCTGGGTCTTGCACGAGCGCGACCACCAGCTCTTTCAACGACTGCGTCCCGCTGACCTTCGCCAGCGATTCGAGCAGCGGCCGATCACTCTCCACCAGGTCACGGCCGAGCGCATAGCTCGTCACCTGCCTGGAGTAACACGTATGTACTTGCTCGCTGTCTGCCAGGACCTTCATGAGGGCATTGCCGTCCGCGAACGGCTTGACGCCCTCCGCGAAGGGGTAGCTACCCGACGGGTCGACCGGAAGCCCGTTGTCCAGTTGGCGCGTTCGCCCCAAGCCGTCGAAGCCCTCCAACGCAAAACCGAGCGGATCCATGTCGCGGTGGCACGTGAAGCCGCAATTTGCAGAGAGTTCAGTGACGAACTGACGATTGGTTTGATGCGGCAGCGGCAGCGGCACCGGCGGCAGCTCCGGGTGCGCGTTCACCTGGGGCGCGCACAACATAGCCGCCTCTATCCGGGAAGCGCGCAAGATCGGACTGGATTCGCTGGTTTCGCCCCCGAGCATGAGGAAGGGCACCTGCATGAAATAGCCACTGCGCGAAGGACCGACGTCGCGCAGCTCAAGCCCTGCCGGCGCGTTCACGCCATAGTACGGCGCTAGAGCTGGGCTGACGTAAGCCTTCGACGAAGTCAGCAGCTCGCGCAACCCAAGGTTCTGCGTAAAGATGAAATCAAAGAAAGCGTTGGACACCACCGCCAGCTCTGGGTTGATCGACGAGTCATACTCCGGCACTCCGCTCTTGCTGAGTGTGAAGAAGGACGACACGTGCAGCAGCTGGTCGTGAAAATCACGCATGACGGGCACCGCGCGCGGGTCCTCCAGCATCTCGCGCGCGGCGGCTACGAGCTCGCCATTGCTCGCGAATTTACCGGCACTGGCCGCGGCGAGTAGCGAGTCACTGGGTGTGGTCCCGAGCAGCCAAAACGAAAGCTTGGACGCGAGCTCGTACGGGCTGAGCGGCTCTCCCGCTGGCCCGAGCTCCGTACGGTACAGGAAATTCGGTGACTCAAGCAGCGCGCGGATGACCAACGCTGCCCCGTTCGCAAGGCCCGCGCCGTACAGCTCCTCACCGCGTGCGAAAACGTTTTGATACTTGGTTTCCTCGTCCGTGGTGAGCGGGCGACGGAACGCGCGCTGCCCAAGGGCGCGAACGAAGCCCGGCGCGTCGTCGCCTGGGTAGAGCGCGGCGAGCGCCTCCTGAGAGCCGGTTGCGAAGGCTGCCGCAGCTTCGGCTCCCGATTCGAAGTCACTGAAGCGACTCTGATCCACGAACAGAATGTTCTCGTTGTTGTCGAAAGGTGTGAAATACGAGATCGGAGGAGTGAACGCCGCCGAGAACCCCTGGCGTTGAGGAAACCGCAGGATATCCGTGACCGCATTTTCCCACTGCGTGTTGGTCAGACGCTGCACTCGCGTATAGATGGGCGAGCCGATGAGTTCGACTTGGCTGAGCCCCCCGACGCCTCCGGTTCCTCCGTCGTTGCTCCCCGCGCTCCCCGCGCTCCCCTCCGGGACAGGCTGTGCGCCTCCGTCGTCGCTTCCGGCTTCGTGCGCTCCGCCTGCGGGCGCGCCCCCGGAAACCTTGCCGCACGCAAGACCCAGGAGAGAGAGCAGCAGGATTTCTCGTCCGATACGCACCAAGCAACACCTCACCTCAGCAGAGATCCCAATGCCCCCGAACGCCGACCTTCGAGCAGCGTAACGCGCCCCACGGCGAAGCGGGCAGTTATTCGCGCTCATCCGTAAGATAAGTCGCGAATCGTGCGAGCGCCGCCAAGTCCCTCCGACGCAGAGCGCAGTGAGCGCGTAGCCGAAAAGTTGAGGATGGACGGTACGCGGCCGGCTGAAGCACGAGCGCCTCAGTCGAAGTCAGTCGGCAGTTCGCGCTGAGCAATGTGCTCGAACATGCGGCGAACTTGCCGCTCAGTCACGCGTGGCGTCGACAGCGGCGGGAGCTCGCTCGGGCCGAAGAAGGCGGTGTCCAGCGTTTCGATCCCGCGCGTGGGAGCGCCGCCGCGCAGTTCGCAGCGTACGAACAGCTTGTAGCAATACCAAAACTCGTGTGGGTGCTCGTGGCGCGCCTTGTCGTACACCGCCAAGAGCTTCATTGCCTTGACCTCGAAGCCGGTTTCTTCGAGCACCTCACGCTCCGCGATTTGCGAGGGCGACTCACCGATGTCCGCCCAGCCGCCCGGCAACGACCAGAGGCCGTCTTGCGCCTCGCGCATGAAGAGCAGCTTGCCCTCCCGCGGGACGACCGCTCGCACGTCCACCTTCGGTGTCGCGTAGCCCTTCTCAGCGCGGAGGATCGCGAGCCAGGGATCAGTGGTCGCAGGTGTGATGCTGGCCGCAATCTCCGCGGCGAGCTCCTGCAATTGCTCGTAGCGCTGCCGGTCAAAAGGATCCCGCGCATACGTCAAGCCCGCCTGCGTGATCGTCTGAAGCCGTTGCACCCATGCCAAGCGCTGCATGCGAGCGAGCCTAGCATTGTCCGAGTTCGAGACTTGGGTTGATGGTCACGGGTTGCGGCCCAGTGCGTCGTAGCCTTCGGCGTCGCGAACGGCCTGCGCGCGGCGCGCTCGGTGATGAAGGCGCCCGGGCGAAAGTCAGTCGCGCCACGCTGCGCATCGCTGCCTCAGTTGGCGCGCAAATTGCCGCAAGTTTGAGACTTCGGTGTCGATCGACTACACCCGGGGGTGTGAATGAGATGGCGCTCATCGCTCGCGACACGGGTCGCACTCGCACGGTTCAGGCTTGGCCGCCTGCGCCGCTCGAGACGGCGCAATTGCCGGACTGCGGCGAGACGGTGGGTGGGCACTGTGTGCTGCGCTCGCTGCTCGGGGAGGGCGCATTTGGCCGGGTATTTGCCGCCGAAGACCACGAAACCGGGCAGCAGGTGGCGCTCAAGGTCGTCGGCCTGCGCAGGTATCCGCGTGAATACGCGGAGCACGAGCTGCGCGCGTTGGCCGCCATCGCGCATCCAAACGTGGTGCAGCTCAACGAGCACGGGGTAGAAGCGGGCGCGAGCGAGCCGTACCTTTGGTACACCATGCCGCTGTATCGGGGTCTGGACCTGGCGGCGTTGCTGAGGGAGAAAGGCAGCTTGTCCCTCAGTCGCGCGCACGCCGTGTTCACGCGCATCGCCGGCGGCGTGTGCGAAATGCATCGCCTCGGCTTACGTCATCAGGACATCAAACCGGACAATATCTACTTAGCGACGATGGCCGGCGTAGCGGAGCATCATCCGGTGTTGCTCGATCTGGGCGGGGCAGCGCGCGAAGACGCAACACGACCGTTAGTGGCGACACTGCCGTTCGCTGCACCGGAGCAGACCGAAGCGTTGATCTGCGGCTTGCTCGGCGATCAGCACCCACCGTTGACCGGCAAGGTGGATGTCTACGCGCTTGCAGCGAGCTTGCTGTTCGCGTTGATTGGCTCTGACCTCGCCGGCCATGACATCGGCCAAAGTGAAACCGATGCGGACGTGTCGCCAGTCGCGCTGCTTGAGCTGCGCGCGGGATTGGCCGCAATTCACGGCGCGCGCGCCGAAGCGCCGCTACCAGTTGGCTCGCTGTCGTACGTAACCGGCGCGGCGCGCGAGACGCTGAGCCGTGCCTTTTCGCGCTGGCTATCGCTCGATCCGTCACGCCGACCGACTGCCTCGGAGTTCTTGGGGGAGCTTTCCGTGCTGCTCGAATGGGACGCCGAAGTCGGGCGCACGCGAGCGGCGCGCGAGCTGCGCGGCAAACTCATGCGCGTCGCGGGCGGCTTATCAGTGGCGGCGTGCCTGGGCGGCTTTGCCGGCTACCAATGGCACAAGCGCACGATGGGCGTGGCTCGCGAGGCGACCAGTGCGGCCCTGCGCAAGGCCAACGACGCGTCGAGCGAGCTGCAACGCGCCAGCTCCAACCTCGACACCATCATCGCCGACCCTTCGTTGAACCCCGTCGACAAGGCCCAAAGGATCGCCGGAGTCGTGCACTCACTCGAAGCTCAGGCAGCCCAGCTGCTGGCGGACAATGCGGCGCTTCGCGCCGAAGAAAAAGCGGCCATCAATCAGGCGCGCCTCAAAGCGCAGCAAGAAAAGGCCGCGTCCGAGCTAGCGCTCGCCAAAGCGCTGGCTGAGCGCGATACGGCGCGCGGCGATCAGTCCGCCGCCGAGACAGCCAAGTGGAAAGCCGAAGCGGAGCGCGACCAAGCGCAAAACGACCAAGCCGCCGCTGAAAGCGCGCGCGCTCAAGCCGAGCGCGAACGCAGCAAGTATCAGCAGGCTCAGGCGACGGCCGACAACGCGCGCATCAAAGCGGAGGCCGACCGCGACCGGCTTGCTCAGGACAAGAACGCGGCCGAGGCCGCGATGCAGCAGGCCGAAGCCGAGCGGGACAGAGCGCAGCAAAGCAAAGCGTCAGAGGTCGCGGCTGCGTTCGCCAAGGGCGTACAAGCCGGCGCCGCCTCGAGACCTGCGCCTGCTTCGTCCGATTGACCCGCTACTGCGCGACCCATCGAAAATCTGCTCCAGCGCCCCGTGACGCCGAAGGCTGCGCCGGGCTGCGACTTGATTCGTGACCATCAACAAACGATCGCTCATTCTGCGCTGAACCCTTTGCGATACAAGCCGGCCGCCAGGTCCTTCGCGAGCGTGACCGGATCGTGCGCGACGATGATGTGAACATCCGGAGGCAGCGCGGCGAGCGCTTGAAGCTGTGCTGCTACTGCGGGGCGGTCTTCGCTCATGAGCAGCGTGGCGAGGCCCGGGCGACCGATTTGGCGCGTGATGTTGTCGTACGCCCAGGCGATGTCGCCGACGAACAGAAAGCGCGTGCCGTTCGCGAGTTCAACGTAAATGAGTTGCGAGCCGACGCTGTGACCAGGAGCTTTTTGCAGCACTACGCCGGGCGCCAACGTGTACAGACCGTGGTACTCGAACGCTTCAAGTTGGCCGAGCGCTCCGGGCGGGAAGTCCTTCTGTTCGAGCTTCGGGCTGTTCAGCTGCTCGCGGGTGATGCGCACCTTCTTCGCGATGCTGGCAAAATCCGGCGAGCTTGCGACGCCGCCGACGTGATCGCTGTGCTCGTGCGTGAAGACGATGTCGTCCGCCTTCTTCAGTGCGGCCTGGACCCGCGCGAACGCCGCTTCGTCGATCTTGCTGCCGGGGATGGCTTTCGCCGCAGCGGGGCTCATGGCCGTGTCGATGATCAACGACCGATTGGGCCAAACCACGCGATGCGAAAGCGGCACCATCGGATGCAGGTGAAAGCTGTCCCCCGCAATGACGAGCTTTTGTGGGAAAGCGAACGCGCCGACCTGTTCTACTTCAATGTGGTCCGGCAATGCGCCGGAGGCGGTAGCCGCGCGGTGCAGAGCCTGGAGGTCGATGACGTACTTGGCCCCCGGAGCTGCAGCTGTGTCGAGCAGAAAATGCTTAGCGATCAATACCACCGCGGCGATACCGACCAGGACCCAGAACCAACGTTTGACCCGCGCACGCTTGCCCTTCATGGTTTTAGCCTGATAGCACCATGCGCGCGCGCAGTGCGCAGGTTTAGGTCAACGGGGCGGGCTGGGAGAGTGGATCACGCCATCACCGATCGTCACCCTCACCGCATCGGGGCATTGTGCGGCGGCCGCGCTGCAGGCGTCCCAAAGCGTGCTGGTGGACACCTCAATCTGCGCGCTGTCGTCAGCCGCGAGGCAGGTGCAGACGAACTTGTCACCGATCTGACCGCAGTTCGCGCTCACGGTCCCGTAAACGAGGATCTGCTGCCCGTCGAACGTGGCGGGCTGTTTGCAATCGATTTCCACCGTGCACGACTCACCGCTCACGGCTTGAAGCCCCTGCACGCACGTGACGTTGTTGGAGAGGGCGACGGGCGTGGCTTCACCACACAACGGGGCAAGATTCGTGCAAGTGGCGCTACCCTCCGTGGCGGACTCGACGTCGAACCGCGCCCCCTGGCCCGCCGAGTTGATGCAGCCGCACGCCGAGCCCGGGGGCTTGCTAGTGCAATCCAGATCCCATGACCCGTTCTCGATGGCCGTGAGTCCAGCGCGCCACTTCGCCGCTCGTTGGCAGGTGGGGTAAGTGGAGCAGAAACCATCGCCTCCCGAGGTGAGAACGCCGGGCTTGCAGGTTGACTCGCCGTCGTAAGGCACGGGCGAGTCACCGGCGCAAGTATCGAGCAGCGTATCGCACGCTTGCATACCGTCCTGCCCACTGACCAAGTAACTGGGCCCGTCGTCGCAACCGCAAACGAGTTGCCCTGTTCCGTCATCGGCACAGGAGACGTTGCTTTTTTGAGATACGGTTGCAGTGACATCACTGCCGACCTTCACAGACCGGATGCAATCTCGTTGCAGCTGGCACGACGACGATGCTCGAGACTCGACACTCAGCGAGCATTGACTCGGTTCGTTGGCGTCCGGTGATTCGAGCGCGGCACAGGCGCTAGCTACAGCGTCGCAGGGCGAAAGGCCAGTGAGCCCGCTTACTTCGAAGTGCCGGGTGAGGGCGTGCTGGTTACGACAAGTGCACAGCTGCGCGCCGTCGCCCGTGCCATTGCAATACACGGAAAGGTAGCCACCTGCCGGGCACTGCAGAAACGCTTGGCAACCGGGCTCATCCAACGTGGTCTCCGCGAGCGGGAAGCATTGACTGAGCGGCAAGGCCGTGGCGCCAGCTCCGCCGTCTCCCTGCTGGACGCCGCCCATTCCCCCGGCTGCCGTCAGGGCGGGCCCATCGCCGGACGGCCGGGCGCTCTTCCCGCCGCATGAGTTCATGAGGCAACACGCCAGCAGTATCCCAACCCTCAAAAGCTTCGGCCGCATGGTGTGTCTTTTCGCCGGCCCGGCCGGAGTGCGTGGTGAGTCCCCAACACGAAAGGTGCTAAGCGCTCATTACTAGCACGTCAGTCGCGCTCAACTCGGAATTGCGAAAGCTCCGCCGTGAAGACGCAGCGGATTTTTCGGGCACGAAGACCGACTGCTCAGCGCTGTCCCCCGTCGAAGAACGCGGGCGGGCTGGTTTCGCCATAGTCGTTAAGGCGCGTACGAGCGGTGTGGGAACCGGCCTCGGGAGCGGCTTCCGCAAGGGACGGAGCCAGGGTGGTACCGATCAGCGCGACAGCCAACAGTGCTTGCCGACCCTGAATCTCGCGCTCAAACGCGCGTGGCTGCTACTGACACGGACAGCAGGCGTACTGGTTGCCGCCTGGCGTGGCACCCACGCTGTGGCAACCAGCCGGCACGTCTTGATACACCAACCCGCCTCCGGGTTGCGGCGGACCGCCGCAGGACACGGCGTACTCGTTCGCGGCGCACTCGCTCACGCAGGTAAGCGGCCCCGGGAGCTGCTCAGCACACGCCGCACACGTCGTCGGGTCATCGGAGAGGCACAAGCAACCGCCGCTCGGCCCAGTGCAGTTGACGTACGCGCGCCCGACGCCACAAGCGCCCGGTCCCGCGTCATCGAGACTCGCCGGCCAAGTGCATTCACTTGAGCTCACAGAGCCCGCGCCCGGTTTGCCCGCGGAGCCGTTTAGGTTGGAACCCTGCTCCGCCCCGCTCTTCTGCGCTTCGCCGCCGCAGCCGGCAGCCACCAACCCGACGCCCAGCAGCCACATCCCGATGCGCATGCCGTAAAGTATAAGTGCTCCGCAGCTATTTTGCCACGTTGACCTGACTCTCTGCTCGCGGCATCCCTACCCGATGGGTAACGACCAAGAGATCGACAGGTGGCTGGGCGTAATCACCGCGCACAATCAAAATAGCGCTGGCGCATGGACAACGCGCGTGCAAATCGACGGCGTTCGGCTGCTTGAGCAGGCCGTGCAGCAGCTCGAAACGGTCGGCGCGACGCTGGCAACGAACGGTGGCCCACGCGAATATATCGCCGCGTTTCGAGAGGTGGTAGCCCGCGAAGTCGCGGCCATTCTAGTGGACCGTGGCGCGCGGCTCTGCACGGACCAGGCTCGGGCTCCCGTCCCCTGATGCCATATCCGCGCCACGGAATCTCGCGCCTGCGCTGAGGAAACACGCCACATTGCTCCGCACCAGATGCGCAGTTTAAGCTTGGTTTCATGAAAGCCTTTTTCCGAACCTCGTTGCCTTGTGCCATCGCGTTTACGGCTCTCGCGGCGGGGCATGCCTTCGCCGATCAACCCAAGAAACACAAGCAAGGTCGCGAGGGCGAACACCCGGCCTTTCTGCATGCGTTGTCGGATCTGCGTTTGGCGCGCGCTAACTTGCAGCGAACCGCGAGCGACACGCAGGCCAAGTGGGATGAGAGGCACGCCACCTCCGACATCGACGCTGCGATCAAGAAAATTAAAGAGGCCGCCTACGACGACGGCAAAAACCTTTCAGACCACCCGTCGGTCGATGCGGCGTTGAATCGCCCCGGGCACCTGCACCATGCCCTCGAGGCGCTGGACGCGGCACGTCGCGACGTGGCTGAGGAGGAGGACGACGCCTTCGTGCAGAAGCTGAAGATCCGCGCACTGAAGGACATCGACTCGGCGGTAGAGCGTACGCAGCGCGGGCTCTGCGAAGAGGGGGAAAAGGCTTTCTGCAAGTAACGCTCACCTGTACTTGCGCGCTGTCTACTTTGCGAAACCGAGCCCCAAGAGAGCTTCACGAAAACCAAGCTCCCCTGGGCCGTCACCGGCGCCCCCCACTCCTACGAAGCCTACCCGCCCAACGAAGCCTACGCCGACCTAATGAGAGCCTTTACCGAAGCCGCCTGGCTAACCGAGAGCCGCTAATCAAGGGCTGCCTGAGCTGATGGTCACGCGAAACGCCGCGCCGCGCTCAGCCTTCGGCGTCGCGGGCGTCAACGGCTATTGAGGCAGAACCCAAGCGCCGCGCTCCGGCACTGAAAGCCCGCGCGCGGTGCTCGCGCCCGTAGACGCTTTCCGCCGTTCGTGCTGTGTTTTGCGCGTGGCCGCCAGCATCGAACCATCGCCTCCCGCAGGAAAAAGTGCTGGCCTCGCGCGCCTAAAGCCGGCGTTCAGCGAGCGAGCAAAGCAGTTCGGTGCGGCCGTGTTCGCCGACAAGCTCATGTCGGTCATCGAAAACACTACGCAGGCCCTGACGGGTGACGTGTCTGGGGATGATTGGGACGACGTTGCAACGTACACCGCCCGCGATGAAGACGTGGTCTACGACTGCACCTGCAATCGCTTCGCCGAGGAGGATGCGGCCTGCGAGCACCTATGGGCGCTCGCGCTGGCCGGTGAGAACGGGCCAATGATGCGCATCACGGTGCCAAAGTGCCGCGCGCTCCTCAACGGCAACCGGGTCGAGAGCGCCACACTCACGCAAGCCGGGCCCTCCGGAGCGGCGCGCGTCGATGAACACCACGACGAGGACGACCAGGAAGACGAGGACTACCTCGTCGAATTGGACGACTACGAGGACGTAACTGGCTCGTTTAGCTCGAGTAAAGCGTTGGAAGCGTTGTCGGCCCGTCTGGCGAAAGGGCGCGGCGTAGCCTGGGATCAGCTGGCGCAAAGAGTCGCCCAAACAGCGCGCAAGCAAGACGACGCCGAGCTGCACTATTTCCTGCGCGAGGTCTTCCCCAACGATTGGTCGATCGTCGTCGGTAAGCGCAAGCGCGGCGCGGAGCACGGCCCGCTGACAGCCGTGAGGCCCGGCCAGGTGCACGGCTCACTCACGCTGGACCGCGAGCTTTCGAGCCTGCTGCAGGTCCCGCGTGGCCACGCGTACTACAACCACAACAACCACCACATCGCCAGCGCGCGCGAAGCGCGGCTGGACACGGCCAAGGTTCAGCTGCTGTTCGCGCGCCTGGTCGCCTCCGGTCGCTGCCACCTCGTGCCTTCGCTGCGCCACGCGGGCGCGGCCTTCAACACGAGCTGGCACGCCTTCTCGGACGGCGTGAGCGCCAAGGAGCTCGGCTACCGGTTGGCGGCACGTAACCCCGCGCGCGGCAAATCTACCGGTCACAAGTCGGGCAGCTTCGATTACGGCACGTTCCTCGAGCTGCCGTTGCTACGCACCGATGAAGCCGGCGCATGGGCACTCGAGCTCGCGCTCACCGAGCCAACCACTGCAACCGGTAGGCCGCCCGTCTTCGAAGCGCGGGCTTCTCTAGTGCGCGGCAGCGCGCGGCGCGAGCTCGCTGATGTACAGCTGATCTCCGACGACGGAACCTTTTTGTTCGGTGACGGTTGCATCGGCACCTGCAGCCCTCCGGACGTCCAATGGCTGCGCTGGCTTCAGGAGCTCGCGCACGCGGGTTTCGTGAGCGTGCCCGAGCCGCAACTGGATGCCTTTCTTGAGCTAACGTTCTCGGATGACGGCGTTTCACGGATCATTTTGCCGCAAAGCTTCCAGCAGATCGCCGCCAGCGCGCCGCTGCCCGTGCTCGAGGTAGACGCGCCGAAAGGCCGCGCCGCGTCTGCGCGCGTGTTCTTCGAATACGGCACCGAGCGCGTCTCAGTGGCACGCCGTGCCGCGCTGCTGGTGCTGCCCAATCGCCAAGCGCTGGAGCGCGACGCAGATAGCGAAGAAGCCGCGCTCACCCAGCTGCGCAACGCGGGCTTCGAGGCCACCGCGCGTAGCACGCGCAATACGGGCAAGGCGCCGGCTGTCGACTTCAAGATTGCCGGCCCGCTCCTGCTGCCAGCCCTGCAAGCCGTGCTCAGCGCCGGGTGGCAAGTGTTTGCAGAGGGCAAGCGCTACCGCGCACTGCAAGCCTTCGACATCCGCGTAGAGTCGGGGCTGGATTGGTTCGAAGTGCAAGGCACGGCGCGCTTCGGTGACGCGCGCGTCGAGCTGCCGCAGCTGCTTCGGCAAGCCCAAAAGGGCAGCCTGACCGTCGAGCTGGGTGACGGTAGCC
>JBDTJC010000157.1:0-4027 GCA_039936055.1 Polyangiaceae bacterium
TGGTGGCGCAGGCCTTGGTCAACGGCGGTGAGGGGCGCTCATACGGCGCGCAGTTCCTCCTGCGCCAGGAGTTGAGTCACGGCTTCTTCGGCTGGGTCGCGTACACCATTCTGCGCAGCGAACGCAAAGACGCCGCGAACGCCGAATACCGGCTGTTCGACTACGACCAAACGCACGTGCTCACCGCGCTCGCCTCGTACGACCTCGGTCACGGCTTCGACGTGGGCGTGCGTGGTCGCTACGCCACTGGCTACCCACGCACGCCCGTAGTCGGCTCGTACTTCGATTCCCGCACGGCCAGCTATCAGCCGCTTTTGGGCGCCAAGAACTCGATTCGCATTCCCGATTTCGTGGAGCTGGATGTGCGCGTGTCCAAACGCTTGAAGTTGAAGCAGAGCAGTCTGGAGTTGTACTTGGACGTACAAAACGTGACCAATCGCGATAACCCCGAAGAAATTGCGTACAGCGCGGACTACACGCAGCGGCGTTACATCGAGGGCCTGCCGCTATTGCCCGTCGCGGGGGCTAAGTGGGAGTTTTGATGATGCGCGCGTTTCGCGTGCAGGTGCTCGCGCCGGTCGCGCTGTCCGTGGGCGGATGCGTGCCCAACTTCGACGATAACTTGTCGACCATCGAGCAGCCGCAGGTGTTGGCCGTACAAGCCGAACCGGCAGAGGTGGCCCCCGGGGAGTCTGTGCAGTTGAACGCGTTGGTCGCGACGCCAGCTGGAAACGCTGCAGTCGCCACGCTCACCTGGGGACTCTGCATTGCGCGCAAACCACTCACTGAGCTCGGCCCTGTGAACACAGTGTGCATCCAGGCCCCTAGCGCTGCTCCGGACTCTATTGTCGCGCTCGGCTCGGGCGCTTCGGTGAAGGCCACGCTGCCCATGGACGCCTGCCGCTTGTTCGGCCCCAGCTTGCCCGAACCCATGAACGGCGAACCCGCAGGTCGGCCCGTGGACCCTGATCCCACCGGGGGCTTCTACCAACCGGTCACCGTCACGTTGCTGTCGAGCGCCGTGACTACGTTGGGCGCCGTGCGCATCTTTTGCCCGCCTTCCGGCCTGGATCAGGAGCAAGCCGCCGCCTTCACCACGAACTATCGCCGCAACCAAAACCCAGCTCTGGACAGCGTCAGTACGCTGGATAGCAGCGGTACCGCCACGGCGATTCCGACCTCGAACGTCGCGCCGCTCGAGGTTTCGGCCGGTCAAGTCGTGCACTTTCAAGCGGCGTGGTCCGCTTGCTCGGATTCCGATGCTTGCACCGGCGCAGAAACATACCTCGCCTTCAATGCGGACACGCGCGAACTCGACACCAAGCACGAATCACTGCGCGTCTCTTGGTACGCCGCTGCTGGCACCTTCGCGCACGCCGTCACCGGCCAGAGCGAAGACGAATTCGCCGGCACCACCACGGACAACACCTGGACCGCCCCCACTGCCGCCGGTGAAATTCGACTCTGGCTCGTGATCCGCGACTCCCGCGGCGGGCAGAGCTCTCAGTCCTTCGTGGTCTCCATGCAGCCGTGAAGCGCGAATCAGGCCTCGCGCGCGTAACGAATCACGTTGAAGCAGCGGGAATCATGGGTCGCGCGGTTCTCGTAAACATGCGGCACGTCGGCCTTGAAGAAAATGGTGTCGCCGGCTTGTAGCTCGTATTCGGCCTCTTGAACTTGTATCCGGAGCGCGCCCCTCATCACCACCAGCTCGCGTACGTTTCTGGTTCGGAAACAGGCTGTTACATCGCCCGCGCGCGCAACTCGTCACCGGTCGTGAATCACCGCGAAAATTGCGGTTTCATCCGGCCTTTGTGGCGACAACGCGCAGGCGCACGTAGTCCACCAGCCAACGGTCATCGCGAAACAATTCACTCCGACACCGCTCCGACGCGTTTGCGCACAGCTCGGCCCAGCGGTTGCCGAGGTCCGCCATGAGCCGCGCTTGGAACAGGCCGAGCCAAGTCGCCAGGCCCTGCTCGCCGGGCACTGGAGTCGGTCGCTCGAAGCTGCTGATCTGGCGGACTTGGAAGCCTTCGGATTCGAGCAGCGAAGCGTATTGGCCGAGGCTAGGGAAGTACCAATTCAGGTAGGGCGCCGGGTCGATCTGCCATTCCTGCAATGTGGCCGCGACGGCGCGTGTCACGGTGGCCACGTTGCCGGCTGCGCCAAACTCCGCCACGAAGCGTCCTCCTGATACGAGCGCGCGATTCACGCCGCGCACCACTTCTCGCGCCCGCGGCATCCAGTGCAACGCCGCGTTGGAAAACACCGCGTCGAACTCACGCGCGTAACGGAGCCCCTGCCCGTCGACCACATCGAACCGCAGCTCCGCGTATTTCTGACGCGCGCCCGCGATCATCTCCGCGGAGTGATCGACGCCCGTCACGTGCGCGCCGAGTCGCGCAATCTCCGCGGTGAGGGTGCCCGTGCCGCAACCCAGATCCAGCACGCGCTCCCCGGGCTCCGGGCGCAACCAAAGGATGAGGTCTTGGGCCAAGTCGGACACGAAAGCGGCATGCCCGTCATAGCGGGTGGCGTTCCAACTGTTGTTCATACGCAGAACATGAGCCGCAACGCACATTCTAGCGAGTGATAGATATTGATACTTATCATTCATGGTGAGAATGATAAGCGATGGAGATCCGAGACCTGGAATACTTCCTGGCCTGTGTGGAGGCGGGCAGCATCACGCGCGCCGCCCGCAAGGTCCACGTTGCGCAGCCCACGCTGTCGCACGCCCTGGCGCGCTTGGAGTCGGAGCTGGGAGTGCGCGTGCTGGAGCGCGGCGCGCGTGCCCCGCTGCAAGTCACCGAAGCTGGACAGCGTCTCGCCGAACGTGCACGCCAAGCGCTCGGCGCGCTCGGCGCACTGAGTGATGACCTGGCAGCCGTGGCGGCAGGCACGCGCGGTCAATTGCGTTTGTGCGCCGTACAAAGCGTGTGCGCGAACTTGTTGCCGCGCGCGCTGGCAGAGTTCTCTCGCTCGCACGCGGGCATCGAACTCTCAGTGCGCACGTTGGCCGCGGAAAAGATCGCGAAGGCGGTCGCCAGCGGCCAGGCAGATCTCGGGTTCGTGGCGGGCGCTCCGAGTTCGGCGTTGCGTGACGTCGAGCGTGAACTCGTGCGGCGTGAGGAACTGGTCGCGCTGGTACGGAAGAGCGATCCACTGGCGCGCCGCAAAGTCGTGCGCCTAGCCACGCTCGCCGAGCAGCCGATGGTGCTCGTGCCCGCTGGGACCTTCACCGGTGAGATCATCCACGATGCGTGTCGGGAAGCCGGCTTCAGCCCGCGCGTGGTGCTCACGCTGTCCTCGGCGGAGGCGCTGTGTGAGGTCGTCCGCGCGGGGCTTGCGCTGACCATCTTGCCGGCGGGCTACCTCCGGGCGTCCGACCCAGACTTGCGCGCCGTTCACCTAAAGAACCCGACGCCCCGCCGTGATCTGTGGTCGGTGCGGCGCCGGCCTGACAGCCTGCCGACGCCCCGTGCCGCCTCCGAGTTCCTGCGGTTACTCCGGAGGAGCCACGAGGCTAGTCGCTAGGTGCCCGAAGTTATTAAGAATATTGAATGATTGACAGGCGGGTGACGGCTCACTATATCAGTCGTGCGGCCCAACCCTGACGCATACGTTAGGGTTAGGGTTACAATGTACTCCATGAGTGACCGTAACTCCCATCGCCACCTCGCCATCGTTGCGCCGGGTTCATCCCCGGAAGCGTCGGCGCGCGCGCTGCACCCGGCGGAAGAGGGGGAGCTGCTCCTGGTGGGTGACGTGGCGAAGGCGGTCGGCAAGACCGTGCGCGCCATTCATCTGTATGAGGAGCTCGGGTTGGTGCGCGCTCACGAGCGCTCCAAGGGGCGCTATCGGCTGTTCTCGCAAGACGCGCTCGTGCGTGTGCGGTGGATCACCAAGCTGCAAAACCTCGGGCTTTCGCTGTCGGACATCCAAGCCTTGGTGCGTGGCCAGAATGACGCCGCCTCGGCCAAATTCGCCGCGACCCGCCTGCATGAGGTGTACGTCGCCAAGC
>JBDTJC010000158.1:0-10632 GCA_039936055.1 Polyangiaceae bacterium
ACGTCACCCCGCTGGTCGACGTGACGCTGGTGCTGCTGATCATCTTCATGGTCACCGCGCGCATCATCGTCTCGCAGGGCATGCCCATGGATCTGCCCAAGGCAGCCAGCGGTGAGGCCATGCAGCAGGTGTTCTCGATCGAGCTATCGGCAGACGGCAAAACGCGGGTCGATTCCCAGAACGTCGCCAATGACGAGGCGATTACGGCGCTGGCCAAGGCCGCCAAGGCCAAGACCTCGGATCTGCGTGCGGTCGTGCGTGCCGATACCAAGCTCGAATACGGGCGCGTGATTCACGTGATCGACTTGCTGAAACGCGTCGGCGTCGCCAAGATCGCCTTCGCGGTTTCGCCGTCCGACAAGAGCGGCACGCCGGTCGAAGCCCCCCACCCCAGCAAGTAGCGCCACCGTAGCCGAAGCGATGACGAGCCGCGCCGAGTCGATTAGGCGAGCAGGACCCGGAATTTCGGGACAACCGCTTGCGTCCGACCCGCTCGCCCCGATCCTGTCTTTGGGCAGGCACGCGGTGCGCGTCGGGATGGTGCTCGGCATCATCGGTGCACTGCTGCTGCACGGCGCAGTCGCGGCGCAAGCCGCCAGCACGTTGGGTGAAGTGCATGCGTTCGCCGTGCTCGTCCGTGCGGAAGTGGTGGAGCGCCTGCGCGCCCAGATCGACATCGATTTGAGCGAGCCGCCACCGCCGCCCCCACCCCCGCCCGAAGCGGAAACGCCACCGGACCCGGCGCCCGCGCCGCCTCCACCGGTGGCCGCCGCCGCTCCGCCTTCGAACACAGCACCGCCTCCGCCTGCAGCGGCAGAGGCCGGCAAAGTGCTTACCGCAGAACCCGATCCCAATGAACCCGTGGATCTGACTGGCGACAGCTTCGTGACCGGCAATGGGGATCACTTCGCCGGTGGTGTGACCGCGGCCGACGGCACGTCCAAAACCGCGGTCCATGATCTGCGCGCCAAGCCCGAAGGCGTCGGCAAAGCCCCGCCCGGCCCCGTGGTGGTTGACGGCGCGTCGAACCTCACGCGCCCCGCGATGCCCCTCGGCGGAAGTTGGAATTGCGACTTTCCGGCAGAGGCCGACGTTGAGGGAATCGACAGCGCCGTGGTGACGGTGAGCGTGACGGTGTCAACGGAAGGCAGAGCCAAATCAATCGTTGTCTTGCACGACCCCGGCAACGGCTTTGGGCAGGCTGTCCGCAGCTGCGCGTTTCGACAACACTTCCAAATCGCACTCGACCGCGCGGGCCAGCCGATCATCTCGACGACCGCGCCGTTCCCTGTGCGTTTCACGCGCTGAGCCGAAGAAAAGCGCATTGGCTCTCCGGCGGCGTTCCGGGCTAGAGTCTTCAAGCAATCGGGCGGGCATCCGCCGGTTCCAGCTCAGCCTATGACCATGAACGACCGCATCGAGCAGCTTTCCAAGATCGAGCTTTTCGCCGGCCTCAAGCCGCAAGCCATCGAGCTCATCGCCAAGGTCGCGACGGAAGAGAACCACGCTCTCGGCACCAAAATTTTTCAGCACGGGGACGCGGGCGACAAGCTGTACCTGATCCTGGACGGCAAGGTCCGCATTAGCCGTGAAGTGCCGGGCATGGGTGAAGAAGCCCTCGCCGTCCTCGGCCCCGGCCAAATGTTCGGGGAAATGGCCCTGCTGGACGAATCCCCTCGCTCGGCCGACGCGCGCGTCCACGAGCGCTGCCAGCTGCTGGCGATCCCGAAGGACGGCTTCGACGACCTATTGTTCCTTCACAAGGACCTCGCGTACGAAGTCCTGTGGAGCATCGTCCGGATGCTGCTCGGCCGGCTGCGCGAAACGAACAACAAGCTGACGTTCTTGAGCATCAGCGGCAAATTCTGATCTCCCCCCCCAACGAGCCCGTGCCCATGCCCCCCTCTCGCTACTCAGTGATCGGGTCGCCTCGCCGCAGCTCGCATGCGCCAGTTTCTGCACGACCCACGGGGCACGAAAATCGGCTCGCTCTGGTCGGCTGAGCCTGTGCATAGCCTCTGCGCATCCGGTTGAGCAGATCGCAACTAACCAGATTTGCTAGTGTTTTTAACTAATCTTCTGTGCACGCAGCACAGAATTTGACGTCTTAACACCTGTTCAGTATCCTACGCCGGCCATGCAAGGTCTGACCGCTCGCCAAGAACAAACCCTAGACTTCATCCGCAAGTCGATTGAGGAGCGCGGCTACCCGCCCACCCTCCGCGAAATCGGAGAATACATGGGTATTCGCTCGACCAACGGTGTGAATGACCACCTGCGCGCGCTCGAGCGCAAAGGCTACCTGCGCCGTGAAGACATGAAGAGCCGCGCGCTCAAGCTCGTGTCCGGCATGGGTACCCCCGCTGGCCCCCCCGCCAAAGCGGCGGATGATGACGATTTGATCGAGGTGCGCATCCTCGGCCGCGTCGCCGCAGGCCTCCCGCTCCTGGCCGAAGAGAATGTCATCGACACCGTGCGCGTCGACCGCATGCTGGTTCGGGGCGGTCGGGAAGTGTTCGGCCTGCGCGTCACCGGTGACTCGATGATCGAAGCCGGCATCATGAGCGGGGATTACATCTTCGTGAAGAAGCAGTCGACCGCTGAACGCGGCGACATCGTGGTCGCGCTGATCGGCGACGAAGCCACCGTCAAACACTTCTTCCCCGAGCGTGACTACGTGCGCTTCCAGCCCGCGAACTCGCAGATGGCGCCGATCCTCGTACGCGCGTCGGACTTCAAGTCGACCATGCTCCTGGGCAAAGTCGTCGGCGTCTATCGTCGTCTCTGACTTGTTGGCTCGCCTTCGTCTGTCTTGTTTGGCTCGCCTTCGTCTGTCTTGTTTGGCTCGCCTTCGTCTGTCTTGTTTGGCTCGCCTTCGTCTGTCTTGTTTGGCTCGCCTTCGCTCGCGGAGCTGGTGCTCCTCGCTCGGTGCCTCGCCTGCGTCTGCCTTGTTGGCTCGTATCGCTCGTGGCGCTACGGCCCACTCGAATGTGAGTGAGTTATCAAGAAGGCGCTGTCGGCCAAGGTGAGCGTTCGGCCTACCTCCGCCGAAGCTGTTTTGTGCTTAGGAAATGCGCAATTGAGTCACGCACGACGATGAGTCTGGTTGACTCCGCTCTCACCGGATTGCTAGGTTTCTCGCAGAAATCGAGCCACCTGTGCGAAGCAATCAGATTCACATTACGCGAGGGTGGTTCGTGGTCGCGTGCGTTGCTTTGGTCGCCGGAACGACCGGTTGCGGTAACACGCTGTATGCCGTGCAGGCGAACTCCGCTTCCAGCAAGTTGGACGAAGCGCAGGAGTTGGGCGCTGAGCAGTACGCCCCGTACGAATATTTCTACGCGCGCGAGCATCTTCAGAAAGCGCAGAGCGAAGCGTCTGAGGCTGATTACAGCGACGCTATAGACCTGGCGGAAACGAGCGAGGAGTACGCCGACAAGGCGATCCGTCTCACGCGTGAAGCGCACCGCGGAGCGGGTCGATGACGCGCACGCTTCTTGTGCGTGGCTTCACTCTGCTTGTCGCTGCGCCGTTGCTCCTGGCGAGTTGCCAACAAGCGCCGCGCCTGCGCGGACAGATCGCGGGCTTGGATAAGATCCTCGAGCAAGCCGAACGCAACGGGGCGATTCGCTGCGCACCCCGCGAGCTCGCCATCGCGCGCAGTCAACTCGAATTCGCAAGCATCGAATTGGACCAAGGTTTCGTCTCCAAAGCCCAAGCGCACTTCGCGAAGGCCGAGCCGAACGCACGCGCGGCGGACTTCCTGTCACCGCCGCAATACTGCGCCGCGCGCGGCTTCATCGAGCCCGCCCCCGGTGATCGCGATGGCGACGGCTTCCTCGACCCGGTCGACAAGTGCCCAGACAAGCCCGAGAACTACAACGGCTTCGAAGACGACGACGGTTGCCCGGACGACCCGGACACCGACGGCGACGGCGTGCCCGACTCGGTCGACCAATGCGTGTTGGATCCGGAAGACAAGGACGGCTACCTGGACGAGGACGGCTGCCCCGAACCGGACAATGATTTGGACGGCATTCTCGACGCGGCCGACAAGTGCCCGAACGAGCCGGAAGACTTCGACGGTTACGAGGACGACGACGGCTGCCCGGATCCCGACAACGATAAAGACACGGTTCCGGACGTAAAGGACCAGTGCCCGAACGAGATTGGCTCCACTACGGAGGAGCCGCTCGGTTGCCCGTCGCAGGCCTTGGCCGTCGTGACCGACTGCGAAGTAAAAATCTCACAGCAGATCCACTTCGAGTTCAACAAGGACAAAATCCGCCCCGAAAGCTTCATCGTGCTCGACGCGGTGGTCGATGTGTTGAACAAGCACCCTGACATCAAGCTGGAAGTCCAAGGCCACACCGACAACAAAGGCGCCGCCGGCTACAATAAGGACCTGTCGAACCGCCGCGCCCGCTCGGTCATGAAGTACTTGACCACACACGGCACAACGAGCGGACGGCTTACCTCGGTCGGCTACGGCATGGAGCGCCCGATTGTGGATAACAGCAGTGAACAGAACCGGGCGCTGAACCGTCGAGTCCAGTTCGTACGGTCCGAAGGCACCAAGGCCGGCTGCCCCAAGACGGGTAGCGGGCACTGAAGGTCCGACAACCGAGAGTTCCCCCGGCTCGAGTGCTGTGAGCCGAAAAGTCCGCAGCGGACAGACGCTCTGAGAACTCGCGACTCATGACGATTCACGACGAAACCGGGACTCAGATGATCTATCGAGGGTTCTCCCCGCATTAGTTTTTGCCGGCGCACCGGCGACCGGCCATGATTCACCGCAACTTGGCTCCCGCTTTGGGTTTTCACCCCGGAGCACCCCCGTCTTGGAGGACTACGTGTATCGCCGATTGTCGATTCGACTGCTCTGCTTGGCACTGATTACGTTCTTCACGCTCCCGGCGTTCGCGCAGTACACGCGTGACAACGCAGCCTCGAAGAAGATCGACGAGGCCATCAACGAGCACTATCTGGCGACTGACTTCGACAAGGCGGAAGCCGTGCTCACCGGCACGATCAACGCTTGCGGGGAAAAGTGCAGTCCAGCGGTGA
This sequence comes from Polyangiaceae bacterium, assembly GCA_039936055.1. GTDB lineage: Bacteria > Myxococcota_A > Polyangia > Polyangiales > Polyangiaceae > PMG-095. The sequence continues at coordinate 5,068 of JBDTJC010000158.1, forward strand.
TCGCCAAAGCGTGGATGTACGTCGGCATCGTGCGCGGCAGCGGCAAGAACGACCAAGCGGGGGCCAAAGCGGCGTTTCAAAAAGCGGTGACCACTGATCCGAGCGTGAAGCTCGACACGCAGCTCGCCACGCCCGAGACGCAAAAGACGTTCGGGGAGCTGGCTGGTGCCGGCGCGGCCGCGACGCCGACGCCCACCGCGACGCCAACTTCCACGCCCGCCAATGAAGAGAGCGGCGCCGGCGAAAAAGGTGGCCTGAAGTGCACGCCCGCCGTGCGCGAGCTTCAGACGCGCCGTCCGCTTCCCGTCGAATGCACGAGCGACGAGGAAGTCGGCAGCATGGAGCTTCGTTACAAGCCGTTCGGCGAAGATACCTGGAAAACCGTCAAGATGAAGAAGGTCGGCGAGGGCTTCCAAGGTGAAGTCCCGTGCGACGCCACTGGCTCGGCCGGCACGTTGAAGGTGTACGTGCGCGCCAAAGACGCGGCAGGTGAAATCGTTGATTCATTCGGCTCGAAGGCAAAGCCGATCGAATTCGCCACCAGCGAGACGACCACTGCCGAGCCGCCTGCTTACTCCGGCGCCGAAGCTCCTGCGCGCTGCGTCGCAAAGGAGGAGTGCCCGCCAGATTTCCCCGGTTGCCAAGATAAAGCCAAGCGCGGCAACAAGGATTGGGGCGCGGCCTGCGACAACTCGACCGAGTGCAAGGAAGGGCTGCTGTGTAACGACGGCACCTGTGAAGCCGCGCCCGCTTGCGAGACGAATGCCGATTGCCAAACCGGCACCTGCGTCGACAACAAGTGCAGCGTCGGTGAAGGAGGTGCCAGCGCCCCTCCGAGCAAGTACAAGAAGAACTGGCTCGGCATTCACTTCGCGCAGGACATCGCCATCATCGGCGGGTCGAACGTGTGTTCCGGCCCTTCACGCTCCACAAACGGCTACGCTTGTTACGTGAGCGGCACGACGGATCAGCCGTACAACGGCAACCCGTATCCCGGCGCGGGCATTGCCAGCGGGACCGCGGTGGCCACGCACCGCATCCTGCTCAGCTATGACCGGGCCTTTAGTCCCAATCTGACAGTTGGGGTCCGCGCGGGCTTCGCGTTCGGCGGCGGTCCGCCCGCCGGCAAGGGCCCGGACGATCAGGGGCGCGGCGGCACCGCGCCAGGCACTGCATTCCTGCCCGTTCACGTCGAAGCGCGCCTCGCCTACTACTTTGGCAAAGGAGCCCTCGGTAAGAAAGGCTTCCGGCCGTACGTGCACGTCGGCGGCGGCTTGGCTCAGGTCGACGCGAAGGTGCAGGTCAAAGTCGCCGACTGCAAACAGGCGTTGTCGGATGCGGACTACTACGCTTGCACCGCGGGCGACAAGAGCTTCGACACCGGCAAGACGCAACCGTACACGTTGGACGCTTGGCGCAAAATGGGGCAGGGCTTCGTCACCCTCGGTGGCGGTGTCGTGTACGCATTCAAAGAGAACCTCGGCGCACAACTGAACCTCAACCTGATGTACATGCTACCCACGTCTGGGCCGGTCATTCAGCCCTCAATCGGCTTGATTTATGGGCTCTGACGCCAAACTTCGCGCGCGCGCGGCGTGCACCAGAGCCGCGCTCACTGGGTAGGACAACAGCGCGCCGCTGAGCACTCTCAGCGGCGCCCACGCTGGACGTAGCGCGAAGACCTCGCTGAGTACGTCCAGCAGCATCAGTAGGCTGGCGCCGGCGACCCACAGCCGTAGGCCCCGCGGCTTGAGCCGAGGGTGCAGCAACAGTGCGCCCAGCCCCACCCCCCAGTAGATCCCCGAGCAGCGCGCGCACACCGGCAACAATTGCCCGAGGACGTCCAGGCTGCGCGCTGGATCGCGCTGGCATTGAAAGCTAAACCACCTCAGCAGCACATGGGACAGCGGTGCGAGTGCGGGGGCCCGTGTCAATAAGCGGGGAATGAGCGGCAACGTAGCGACGGCGATCAAGAGCCCGCGCACGATAGTGGCGCGCGGGTCGCGACGCTTCATCGCCGCGGCGCGCCCTGAACCACACGCCGCATCACCTCTTGCAGGTCTTCCCAGACCTCGCGTTTGGCGGCAGGGGTACGTAGCAGGTACGCGGGGTGAAAAGTCGGCATGACGTCGATCTCGCCGAAGCGTTTCCACTTGCCGCGCAGGCGCGTGATGCCCTCCGTCGTGCCCAGCAGGCCTTGCACCGCGGTTGCCCCGAGCGCGACGATCACTTGCGGGCGAATCAGCTCAAGCTGCTCGTGGAGGTACGGCAAGCACGCCGCCATCTCCTCTAACTCGGGTTTGCGATTGTCGGGCGGGCGGCACTTCACGACGTTGCACACGTACACTTCATCACGGTCGAAGCCCATGGCCGCGATCATGCGGTCGAGCAATTGCCCAGCCTTGCCCACGAAGGGCAGCCCTTGCGCGTCTTCGTCTGCGCCGGGGCCTTCACCCACGAAGCACACCCCGGAGCTGCCCGTGCCGCGCGCGAACACGGTTTGTGTGCGCTGTTCGCACAAGCCGCAACGGGTGCAACGGCTCACGACTTCGGCCAAAGCTGCGAGGCGCTGCGGCGCATCCGCGGGGGCCATGGGCAGCGGCGCGCGGAGCAAGGGCTCAGCGGCGACTGCAATTGGGGGTGCGCTGATCTCGCGCGAGGGCGCCGGTGACACAACGAGCTCCCGCGCAGCCGCAACGCGCGTTTCCTGCGTGGCGCGCTCGAGGCCGGTGGCACCGGTCGAGGTTTGCCAATCCAAGTGCGCGCGCAACGCGCGAGTCAGAAAGCGGAGTTCGTCGAGGTCTGCGTCATCCATCAGCGCAGCCCGAGTTTACCCTAATGGCCGTGAGCCGCGAGGAAGCGTTCGGCGTCGAGGGCCGCCATACAACCGGTGCCGGCGGCGGTCACGGCTTGGCGGTACTGCCAATCAGCGACGTCACCGGCGGCGAACACGCCGGGCACGTTCGTGCGCGTGGTGCCGGGTTCCACCTTGAGGTAGCCGTTGTCGTGCACGTCCAGCTGACCCTTGAACAAGTCCGTGAGCGGGGTGTGGCCAATCGCGACGAACAGGGCACCCACGTCCAACGTGCGGGTATCGCCTGATTTCAGGTCCTTCACGCGCACGCCCGTGACCTTGTCCTGCGCGACGTCCAGCACTTCAGTCACCGCGTGGCTGCGCAGGATGCGGATCTTCGGGTTCGCGAACACGCGTTCTTGCATGGTGACCGAGGCGCGGAAGTCATCGCGACGGTGAATCAACGTCACGTTTCCACACAACCCGGCAAGGTAACTGGCCTCTTCCATGGCCGTATCGCCGCCACCGACGACGGCGACGTCCTGCCCGCGGAATAACGCGCCATCGCACACCGCGCACGCGCTGACGCCCTTGTTCTTGAGCTTCTCTTCCGTATCGAGGCCGATGTAGTTGGCACGCGCGCCGGTCGAAATAATTAGCGTTTGCGCCAAGTGCAGGATGTTCTCGTCCTCACCCACCCAAACCTTGAACGGCCACGACGACAGGTCCACCTTCTGCACGTCCGCCGTGATCAGCTCCACGCCCTGGTGCTCGGCCTGCGCGCGAAAATTCGCCATCAAATCCTGGCCCGAGACGCCCTTGGGGAAACCCGGGTAGTTCTCCACTTCAGTGGTGAACATGAGCTGTCCGCCAGGAATGAGGCCGCCCGCGTTGAAGCCCTCGACGCACAGCGGCTTCAAATTCGCGCGTGCCGCGTAGATAGCAGCAGTGAGGCCCGCGGGGCCGGATCCAATGATGAGAACTCTGTGCACACGCGGTTCGCTCATGGCGCACGGTCTAGCATTTGTAGGAAGAGGGGTGGGAATCGGCTGTGCTGTCTTGCGTCTTTCGCGCCCGGTTGAAACAGTAGTCCCCCGGTCTCGCCGGCTCTCGTGGGCCTCGCCTCGATCGCAGATCGTGATCTGGTCTTCCAAGACTTCTAGCTCGTGTTGTTTCCGGGCATGCGGCTGGGCTGCTGGGCGCACGCTGAGGCGTGGCGTGCGGCGCTACGCGCGCACCGGAGACGAACAGAGCGGGCGGCTGAACCCCTTCGCGCACGCTGAGGCGTGGCGTGCGGCGCTACGCGCGCACCGGAGAGGAACAGCGGGCGGCTGAACCCCTTCGCGCGCGTGAGCGCGAGCGCGCGACGCGCCGAGCAGGCGACTACACAGCTTTGCGCGCGCTCGGGCGCCGACGCCCTAGCGCGGGCTTCAGCTGAGGTCCCCGAAGATGGGGGTGCCGGCTCCGCGGGCGAGAGACGCAGAATCAATCCATGATTGGCGAGGCTTTGAGGGCGGCTTTGCCCTCCTTCACGTAGACGCTGAACTTCACTTTTTTCGCGCCGTGACGAGTGAGTAACTCTTCGTTCTTTTTCTTGAGCGTCTGCTCGAACTTTTCGTAGCTGAAGCCGTCCGTGTTTTCGCCGCACTGTTGCTTGAGGCCGACGAAGTCGTTGAAGACCGCGTGCCACTCGACAAGCTCCGAGTTCGCCGAGCCCGGTCCCTCTGCGCCGGGGCGACCCGGGGGTGTCGGGGGTGAGCGGCGCGGCGCGCCCTCCATACTCGAGCCTTCTTGCAGCGTGGTGTCGAGGCCGGCAGCACCCGGACGACCCGGCGGACGCGGCAGCTTGTTCTGGCTAGCCGCCGCGGGCACCAAGCGCGCAGTGGGCGCCGAAGGCGGCGATTGCATGCTCGAGGGATCGCCAGGGAAGCTGAAGGCGCTCATCTGCGGCTGATCCGGGATGTCGCCCAGGACCTGTTTCATGTCTGCAGGTCCGCGGCGCGGTCCCCCGCCCTTGGCGAGCACCTGATCCATACCGTCGTTCAAATCAGCGGCGATCTTACGGAAGATGCCGCGGAAGCGGCTCGGCTGTAGTTGATCCGACTCGCCTTTGGCCAAGCGTTGCGCCTCAGCCTTGAACAAGCGGAGCGGCAGCGTGTGCTCGAAAACCGAGAACAGAATGCCGATACCCGCCGCGGCAATCGCGATGGCAATGGCGAGCGGCAGCTTGGCCTGTTGCTTGTCTTTGTCGTCGGCCGTCTTGAAGAAGCCAAACGGGCCGTCCACCGAGACAGGCAAGCGCGCGACCGCGAAGCCGCCGCCAAGTTGCCAAGCTTCACCGGGCAAGCGTGAGTACTGCACGCCCAGCATACCGCCGATCGTGCGCACCTTGCTGCGGCCCTTGTCCTTGTACTCAGTGTCAGAATCGAGCGACTGCATATCACCCACGATTTGATCCAAGTTACCCGTGGCAAAGCCCTCGGGTGCGCCGGACGACGCGCGTTCGCCGTTGGCGTAGAACGCGATCGCGGCGCCAGTACGCGAAGACAGTTCACGCGCAAAGGCGTCGTCCATGATGCGCGCGCCGATGATGGCGCCGGCCGGGAGCGACCCGACATCGTATTCGACGGGGCGCGCGACGACCCGGTACATGCGGTCCAAAATCAGGGTGTCGTCACGGACGTAGCCTCGCAACGCATCGGCGACCACCGGGTACCCACCCAATTCGAAATCGCTCATGCCGCTGGCTTGGTCGTAGCCCAGGTAAGCCA
>JBDTJC010000159.1:0-8951 GCA_039936055.1 Polyangiaceae bacterium
ATCGCTTGCGCCGCTGTTCCCGCTCGGGCGCGGCGACCGCGTGCTCAGCGTGCTGCCGCTGCATCACACGTTCGAGCTCACCTGCGGTTTGCTGCTGCCGCTGTCACGCGGATCACGCATCGTGTACTTGGACGAGCTGAACGCGGATCGTTTGGTCAACGGCCTGCAAGTGGGCAAGATCACCGCGCTGATCGGCGTGCCCGCGCTGTGGGAAATGCTCGAACGACGCATCGTGGCACGCGTGGCCGAGCACGGCGCGCTCGCCTCGCATGTGTTCGAGTTCGCGATTGAGCTGAACCGCGCCCTGGGCAAGAACTTGGGCTTGGATACGGGCAAGATGCTGTTCGGTCCGGTTCACCAAGGCCTGGGCGGTCACCTCAAGTTCCTGGTCAGTGGCGGCGCTGCGCTCCCGCAAAGCACGCATCACTTGTTCGCCGGGCTCGGCTTGCACTTGGCAGAAGGCTACGGTTTGACCGAGGCTTCGCCCGTGCTCAGCGTCGCGCAAGGCGGACCGAAGGCGAAGGCCGGGCATGTGGGCCGCGCAATTCCTGGGGTGGAACTGAAGATCGACGCGCCGAACCCGGAGGGCGTGGGTGAGGTGATGGCGCGCGGTCCGAACGTGATGCTGGGCTACGCGGGCGACGAAGAAGCGACGAGCGCCGTCATCAGCGGCGGCTGGCTGCGCACCGGTGACCTCGGCAAGCTCGATCGCAAAGGTCAGCTCACGATCGTGGGCCGCGCGAAGGACGTGGTCGTCGCTTCCAGCGGCGAGAACGTGTACCCCGACGACGTCGAAGCGCGCCTCGGCAAAGTCGAACACGTGCAGGAGCTCACCGTGCTCGGCGTGCCGGACAACCGCGGCGGCGAGCGCCTAGCGCTCGTTGCGATTCCGGAAACGACCGAAAGCGTGCCGCGCGCCAAGCGCCATCAGGACGCGCGCGCTTCGTTGGACGCGGCCCTGCAACGACTCCCCAATGGCCAGCGCCCCGCACTCCTCTTGATCTTCGACGCGCCGCTACCGCGCACTTCCACCCGCAAAGTGAAGCGCGGTGACGTACGTCGTCTCATCGAACGCGCGCTGTCGGCCAGCGAAACCCCGGCGAGCTCGCGCGGCGGCGCGCGTGACGGCGCAGCAGCGCTGGTGCGCGGCGCCGTGGGCACCATCGCGCGCCGCGACCCGGCCACCCTTCGCCCAGAAATGAGCCTGCGCGGTGATTTTGGCTTCGATTCACTGATGCTCTTGGAGCTGCTCGTCGCGCTCGAAGCTCAAGTCGGTCATGCGCTGGATGCCGAACGGCTCAGCGCCGCGACCACCGTGGGCGAGGTAGAGGCCGCCCTCCGCGAAAGCGGTGATGCCCGCAAGATGGCGACGACCACGAGCATCGAGCAGGAGACCGAGACGCCGCTCGAGATCCCACCCGTCTTGCGTGACGCCGCAATGCACTGGATGGGCCGCGCGCAAATGGGCTTCTACGACAGCGTGCTGCGCACCAAGGTGACCGGTCGTGCGTTCATCCCGCACAACCGCAACACGATCATCGCGGCGAACCATGCCAGCCACTTGGACATGGGCCTCGTGAAGTACGCCCTGGGCACCTACGGGGAGGACTTGGTGTCGCTCGCGGCGCAGGATTACTTCTTCGAGGGCAATCGCTTCCGCAAAGCCTACTTCGAGAACTTCACGAACCTGGTGCCGATGACGCGCAATGGTTCGCTGCGTCAGGCGCTGCGCCAAGCGGGTGATCTGCTGGAACAAGGCAAAACCGTGCTGATTTTCCCAGAAGGCACGCGCAGTCCGGATGGCGAAATCCACGAATTCAAGGCCTCTCTCGGTCACTTGGCGCTGCATCACGACAAGGACATCGTGCCCGTCTACTTGGGTGGAACTTATGCCGCATTCCCCAAGGGCGCGACGGTACCGCGGCAGCGTGAAGTCGAGGCGCGCATCGGGCCGCCGCTGTTGGCTTCCGAGCTCAAGCGGCTCACGCACGGTTTGCCGATGAGTGAAGCCTCACGCGTCGTGGCCAAGCTCACCGAGCGCGCGGTGCAAGAGTTGTCCAAAGGTCGCTCTTTGGATCTCTCGAAGCTGGAGCCGAAGGACGTTACCGCCGCCCCGGTGGTGGTTGAAGACAAGACGTTGGCTCCGGTGTTCAAGGAGCTGGAGACGCGCTTCGTCGCCGGCAGCGTGGAGAAGCCGGTCAGCTTCTATTTCTCACTCGGTGACACCGAACGTTGGAGCGTGCGCATCACCGACACCACGTGTGAAGTGGTGAATGGCAAAACCCTGAGCCCGGCGGATTGCGTACTCAAGACCTCCCCCGCCATGTTCACGCGCATCGTGCGCGAGAAGTACACGCCTTCGCCCGCGGAGTTCGTGGCGGGCGCCGTGAAGTCCAACAATATTCAGCTGCTGTTCACGTTTCAGAAGGCCTTTCAGTTGTCGGGGACCGGAAATTGAGCGAGCTCAACGTCGAGTCGAACAAGCCGCTGCGCCTTTGGGTGGGCGGTGCCACGGGTTACCTCGGCGCGCATTTGGTGCGCGTGCTGAAGAACGAAGGCCACGTGCTGGTGCTCGCGTCACGTTCCGGCGGTGAAACCGAAGGCATCCCGGTGCAAGCGGTGGATGTTTTGGATCCACCGGCGGTGGCACAGAGCGCGCAAGGCTGTGACGGTGCGTTCCTTGCCACCGGCAAAGTGTCGCGTGATCGCGACGCGGGTGAAGAGCTGCACCGCGCGCACGTCATTGGAACGCGGAATGCGCTCGCGGGGTTGCGCGCGGCCGGCGTGAAGCGTGTGGTCGTGGCCAGCACCAGTGGCACGATGGCCGTAAGCACCAAGGCCGATCAAATCGCCGACGAGAGCGGCCGCGTACCGCTCGAGCTCGTGGCGATGTGGCCGTATTACCGCAGTAAGCTGTACGCGGAGCGTGAAGCGCTGGCGGCAAATTCGGCGGAATTCGAGGTCGTACTCGTCAATCCGAGCCTCCTGCTCGGCCCCGGCGACACGCGCGAATCCTCGACCGGTGATGTGCGTCGTTTCTTGGAACGCGCGATCCCCGCCATCCCCGGCGGCGGCATCGCCTTCGTGGACGTGCGCGATGCCGCGCTCGGCATGTGGCAAGCCTTCGAACGTGGCCGCGCCGGCGAGCGCTACATCCTGAACGCCAAGAACATGACCCTCGCTGCGTTCTTCCAACGCTTGGAGCGCATCAGCGGCGTCAAGGCGCCAGCGCTGCGCATGCCGCGTTCGCGCCCCTTGGCGATCGGCATGAATCAGCTGTTCTCGAAAGCGTTACGCGCGATTGGCGGCGAACCACCGGTGGACGAAATCAGCGTCGAGATGGCGCAGTACTTCTGGTACTGCACTGCCGGCAAAGCGGAGCGAGAGCTGGGGTTTACAGCGCGCGATCCGGGGGAAACGCTGCGCGAAACCGTGGCGGATTTGATTGCGCGCAAAGTAGTGTTCCCGAAGCGCGCGGCGGGTGTGTCTGGGTTTGCCTGAGTGCCGTTCAGCGCTTCCGCTTGATCACGTCCACGCGGTCCGGCGCGCGTTGACTGAGCGGGGCCGCTTCCTACGCCATCAAGGCGAGCCCACCGTGGTGCCGCCGCGCGCGGCCGCCAGGGCCCCGCCGTACTTTCAGAGCTGAGCCGTCCGCCGTCGGTATCACGCCCCCTCTGAATCTGAGCCGCAGTTGGAGTTTGTTCCAGGAGCACTGAGGCTCCGCTCCGGCACGATGCCTCGCGCTCCGCGCGAGCTTGGCGGAGCTGCGTGCGGCGGGCGTTTGGCGTGGGTGTGGGGCTCGGCGCGGCCGGCAGAACAGCGCGCTAAACTGCGCTGCCGGGCGCAATGTTCGAGGGCGGGGGGGCTTTGAATCACCTACGCGCCGTCCTACAAAGAGTGCGAAGCCGTGTACCCCAACGACATCAGCATCAGCTTCATAGCCAAGATGAACCGCGAACTGCTGGTAGCCATGGGCACCGCGCCGAATGAAGTGAAGACGCGCGACGCGAAGCGCTAGCGCCGAACGTGCAGGGTTCGCTGCGAACCCGAGCATCTCGCCTCAAATGGGTGATGCCCCCCAGGTGTGCCGTCACATCGCGACCCCGTGCTCGGCCGCCAAGCGGCCTGCGCGGGGCGGCCCCGTCAAACGCGGCTGCGCCGCGCGGGGGGCCGAAGGCGTAAGGCGGGGAGGGCGGCTAGCGAGGACGGCGCGGTCTACTTCGTCTAGACGAAGTGCTGCCGGCCCCAGAGTTCATGGCATTTTCGGCAATGGCGTCAGGTGATCCGGAGCCGCGCCCCCGTGGCGTGTGCGCGACGAGCGGGGTTGTGGCGGGCGCGGGGCGAACGATTTGAGTGCAAGCGCGCTCGCTGTTCGGTGCGAGCTACCGCGTGCGGAGACGCAGCGCCTGCACTCAAATCGTCCGCTCTTGTCCTAAGCCCCTGGTTGATGTGCTCGCGATTTGCTGTCCGGTCTTGGTTGTTTGGCTCGTGTCGCTACTTCGTCTGGACGAAGTGAAATGACAAGAAGTGCAAGTCCAAGACGAAGTCGGTTGACGGCTTTCCGGACGTCATCGAGTCGCGAACGCGGAGCGCTGCGTAGATGCGTCGTCGTCGCGCGAGGTGGCGCTGCGCGGCGCTCTTGGATGCGTGCCCAAGCGCGCAAGTCTCCGCGCCTCCGATCGCGCGCGTGCGCGGCGTCCACGTACTCGAAACTCTCCATGTTACGTTTGGCGCATGGAAACGCGGGGATTTTGGCAATTGGGTCACGTTTCTGATGAACGAGTGCGGGCGGGATTGAAGGAGTTGCTCGCGAGCGGCTACCGCACGGAGGCTCGCATCGTTGCGCACATCGCTGAGGTGGAGGAGCGCAAGCTGCACCTCAAAGATGGGAGCGAGTCGCTGTTCGATTACTGCACCACGCGATTGCGGCTCAGTAACAGCGAGGCATTTCATCGGATCACTGCGGCACGTATCGCGCATCAGTTCCCGACGGTGTTCGCCATGCTCGAGGGGCGCGACTTACACCTGACAGCGGTCTGCCTCTTACGTGACTACCTCACGCAGGAGAACCATCTGGAGCTGCTCGGGGAGGCCTCGCACAAGACGAAGTGGCAGATTCAGGAGCTGTTGGCTCGTCGCTTCCCGCGGCCGGATGTCGAGTCACGGATTCGGAAATTGCCCGAATTTCGGCCAATTTTGCCTGTTGCGGCTGGGGCTACCGCACGCGCGAACGGGGCGGCGCACGTGCCGAGCCCGGCGCACGTGCCGAGCCCAGTGCCTGTGCCGCCGTCGCGCGTGCCAGCTGCAGCGCGGGTACCAACGATGCCTGCTCGTGGCTTGATTGAGCCGACCTCCGAGGCCCGCTACCGGATTCAGCTTAACGCGAGCGCCGCGCTGAAGGAAAAGCTGGACCTCTTGCAGGCGCTCACGAGTCATTCGAACCCGAAGGGTGACCTCGCCGCGCTAATTGAGCGCGCGGTGGACCTTGCAATCGAGCAAGCGCAACGCGAGCGCTTCGCGAAGACTGACAAGCCACGCAGGCCGGGGCGTCGTCGCGTAATCAAAGGAACGCTCTTGGTGTTGCGGCGTGGGCATATTCCGAACGCCACCAAGCGTGAGATCGCGGAACGCGATGAGTTGCGATGCACATACGTAGGGCAGGGAGGCCATCGCTGCACCGCGCGAGCGTTCTTGCAGATCCATCACGACGATCCCTGGGCTCGTGGCGGCGCCGATACCGCCGAGAACCTGCGTTGCTTGTGCGGTCGTCATAACCGGCTGGTGGCGGAGCAAGACTTTGGGGGAGCGCACATCGCTAGGCGCGTGACGGCGCGCCAGAAACCCCCAAATCCAAGCCTCTTCTAAACCCACGAAGCCAAGGAAGTCTCCGCTTCGCCCCCAGGTCAACGCCCGGTTCAACACCCGCCTCAGGCAAAGAGCGGACGATTTGAGTTCACTCGCTTCGACTCCCCACGCGCGAAGCCACTGTCGCGCTCTGCATGCGAGTTAACTCAAATCGTTCGCCCCCGTCGCCGCCCACAACGCAAGCCTGTCGCGCGACGCAGTTGCGGCGCGGAGCCGAATCACCGTGCCGTACTTCGTCTAGACAAAGTGCCCCGTGCCCAATTCGCGCACCGGCGTACGGCCCCCCGCGCGGGCGGATGCCCGCGCTTGCCGGGGGCCCCGACACGCGCAGCCCGCAGAGCGGGCGAGCATGTCGGGCCGTACTGCGACGTCAGTGCCCGGGGGCAGCCCGTGATGCCGGCGGTGCAACCGCTCCCGGCTTTGCGCCCGCCGCTGGCACGGGCGGTACCACGGCCGCCGACTTCGCCGCCGGCACCGAGGGTGCTGCCGCCGACTTCGCCACGGGCGCGCTCACCGCTGACGCCGTGTACGCGGAGTCGAGCGCGTCGAGCGCGTCGAGCGCGTCCAGCGCGTCCGAGAGCGTGCTCTCGTTTCGCGCGCTGCCCCACCTTTCGACGACGGACGTGGCGGACGCACTTCAAATCGCGCGGGCCCGCATCCTGGGCTACCTGCAGCGTCGCGGGGTGGTGCAAGTGGACGCGGACCTGTTAGTGGTCGATGAGGAGTTGGCGGAGCGTGACCCCGTGCTGGCGCAGCTCGCTCGAGCAGCGGTCAGCGGGCTCGCACCCGCAGGGCCAGAGTTTCGGCGCGGTCGAGAGGCCGTGGCGTTCGGGGGGCGTCCAGGCGTGTTGATCGCGGCGCGCCTGTGCGTGCGTGAGCACGCCTTCAGCCTGCACGCGGCGACGCATGCGGGCGCTCAGGACCTGAAGGGGCGCGAAGCGCTGCTCAAGTACATCCTGCGGCCCCCCCTGGCGACTGAGCGGCTTGCCAGTTTGCACCCTCATGCAGCCACCCGATTTGCAGGGTCATGCGGCCAGAGGGACGGGTCGAAACGACCAAGAGGAGGATGCCTCGTATCGGGCTCGAAGTCGATCGCGGAAATCTCTGGTCGCGGCAGGCGGGCTCGCGAGTTTTGTGCAGGGTCATGCAGCCAGCCCGAGTCGGAGCGTGCCCGTCGAGGCAGCTCCGACTCGGCATCGTGGCCGGCTTAGCGAGGGCGTCGGGATCGGGGGTGTAGGCGGGGGCTTGTGCGCAGGGGTGTTCGGCGGCGGGTCCGCGTCGTCGAGTTTGGGCTTGAGCCTGGGTCGATAGGATTCGCCCTCGATGACGAAGTCGTAGGCCGCGTTCTTGAAGCGATCGACAGCGCTTTGCGCGAGCAGAACGTCGTCGAACATCGCGAGCCACTCGGCGGTATCGCGGTTGCTGGTGATGATCATCGAGCCGCGCCCGGTGCGCTCAAGGAACAGCTGATAGACATCCTTGCTCTCTCCCTTGCTCATGGGCTCGAGCGCGAAGTCGTCGAGGATCAGCAAGTCAACGGAGGTGAGCGCGATCATTTCTGCGTCACGTGAGTTGTCAAACCGACTCTGGCGCAACGTGCGCAGCACCTCGTCGGCGCGGATGAAGCGCACGTGATAGCCGTGACGGCAGGCGATGTGTCCGAGCGCCTGCGCCACGAACGTCTTGCCGACGCCGACTGGACCGAGAACAACGACATGACGATGCGCCTCAAGGAAACGTAGGCTGGTGAGCTCTGCAAGCATGCGCTTGTTGAGGCTCACCTTTGCAGACTTATCCCAGAGTTCGAGTCGCATGTCCGGATCGAGCTTGCCACTGCGCGCGCGGTTGTCTGCAGCGGCTCCGTCACGGCGCGCGATCTCGTCGGTCAGGATGAGCAAGAGCACGTCATCGAAAGTCATGTCTTGCTTGTCGGCGAGGACTAAGCGTTCGGGCAGCATCTCGATGATCTGGCCGAGTTTGAGGCGCTTGAGCGCGGTGACGAGCTCAGGGTTGAGAGTCGGCGTCGTGCTCATGACTTGCCCTCCTCATTCTTCGAATTGGATCGCGTTTCGAAGTGTTGGTCAGCGCGAGCGAAGCGCGGCAGCGTTAGTTGTACGAGTTTGCCTGGCGGCTTGCCTGGGGCTGGTGCGGGCTTGGCTGCGACCTTGAGCATCCGCGTGATGCGACTGACGTCGACGACGTCGAACGCGAGTGCGCTCTGGCAGACCGCCTCGACGCGGCCATCTCCGTACTTCTCGCAGAGGCGGAGGAGTGCGTACGCCTGCCGCATGCGCGTCCAGGGCAACGGTCCTCCGAGCAGCCGCTCGGTGAATGTCCCGATGTGCACGCCTTTAGCCTTGGCTTTGGCCATGACGGTCTCAACGCTGCGCATGGCGTACGCGGCTTTGCCAACGGGATAGTCGTTGGCATCCGTCGAGCGTCCACCAGGAGGTAGACGTGGGTGCACTTTGATGAGTGCAGTCCCGAAGTAGATGCGCACGCTGGTCTTATCGGCACGAACGCGGACTTGCTTGTGCAGGTATAGCGTGGGCACCGAGTAGAGCGCACTGGCCACCTGGACGTGGTGATCAGGATGCACCTTGGCATCATCGACCCAGCGCGGCACGTCGAACGGCTCGGTCGGAGGAGCGAGCATCGCAGGTTTTTCGACCGACTCGAACAACTCGCGCGGCACCTTTCGAGTCGTGCCGTGCACGCGCATTCCGGCGACCTCGCGACACCAGTGCTCGGCGCGTTGACGCGCATCATCGAGGTCGACGAACGTCTCGCCATCGAACCAACTCTCGCGAACAAACGGCACCTGATTCTCCACGCGAGGCTTGTCCTTCGGCGAGCGGACGCGCGCCGGATTGACGAAGATGCCGCGCGCTTGCGCGTAGTCGAGGAACGCCGCGACCAGCACTGGATTGAGTGCATCGGCCTCCTTGATGATCGACTTCATGTTGTCTGGAACCAAGGTCTTGATCATGGCGTCGAAGAAGCGCCACGCGCGATCAAGGCCTTCGCACACCGCTTCGGTGGTCTGTACGAAAGTGGGCCAGACGAACTGATGCCGACTGAAAGAC